>JBAUUM010000406.1:0-12425 GCA_049582705.1 Actinocatenispora sp. | reverse complement strand
GCGGCGTCGTCGGCGAACGGTGCCGCGCCGGCCGCCCGCCGCTGGATCAGGACGTTCTCCCGTACCGGGTCGTACCGGTCGCCCTGCGCGTCGAGGACCCGCTGGCCGCGGCCGGAGTCGCCCGGGTCGGCGCTGGGCGCGCCCGGTCCGGTGATCAGCCCGCTGGCCAGCACGCTGAGCACGACCAACAGCAACCAGCCGGCGATGGCGAGCGCCCGGTGCGCGGCCGACCAGGCGACGACCCTCTCGATCAGCGGTGTGCGCTGCGCGGGCGGGGGAGGACCGGCTCGGCCGGTCGACTTGCTTTCGGGCAGCATGGGGTGCTGTCCTTTCCATGAAGAGGTGTTCCGTGCAGAACCGCCCGAGGGCGGGAGGTGCGCTTCTTCCGCCTGGGCCGTCGAGTTGCCGCTCGACGGCCCAGGGCCGTTGTCAGCCCCTGGCTACTCGACCTCCCTGAGGATCCGTTCGACGGTCTCGACGCGGCTCTGGGTACGGGCGAGCCGCTCGTCGATCTCGGCGAGGCGGCGTTCGGTGGCCTCCTGCACGAGCAGCGAGGTCTGCGCGAGCTTGCGGTACTCGTTCTCGCGGGCGAGCAGGATCTTGGCCCGCCAGGTGGCGGCGAGCTGCCAGATGGTCACCGTGAGCACTGTGGTGGTGAGCACGGAGAGCCCGATGGCGCCGGCGACCTCTGCCCAGGCGTGTCCACTCATGACGGTGATCCCTTCGTACTGTCGTCGCGGGTGCCGGGTCCGGTCGGGCTGAGCGTGCGGGCCGCGATCTCGATCGCCTCGGGGGTGAGCTGCACGGCGAACGGGGTGATCTCGTAGAACTTCATGGCCTTCCCGTCGTCGGAGAGTTCCAGTGACGCCGACACCAGGCCAGCCGATTCGAGCTTCTTCAGGTGGATCTGCAGCAGTGCCCGGCTGATGCCCAGCTCGCGGGCGAGCTGGCTGACGTAGGTGCGCTCGCGGGCCAACGCCCCGATCACCCGCAGGCGGTGCGGGTTGGCCAGGGTCGAGAGCACGCGCAGCAGCTCGTCCCCGGTCAGCGGAGTATCCATAACTGAACCCTGCACATGCCAAGAAAAGTTAGCAGGAGGTGGCCACGGGGGCAATCAGGGTTTCCCCGGACCAGGTGTCCCGCCTCCCGGACGGCCGGGTCAGGCCTGTCGGTCGGCCGGGTCGTCACGACGACCCGCCTCCCGGACGGCCGGGTCAGGCCTGTCGGTCGGCCGGGTCGTCACGACGCAGCCGGCGGGCCGTGTCGACGAGGCCGAGCCGGCGTACGGCGTCGAACACCCCGAGCCGGCGGGCCGCCTGTCCGAGCCGCCGCGACACGCCGCTCCGTACCGCGGGCACGACGCCCGGTCCGGTGCGGGCCACGCCCCGACGGACGGCGTCGGTGTGCGCGAGCATGCCGACGATCGTCTCGACCGCCACCGCGAGCAGCGCCGTGTCCTCGATGTCGTCCGGCGCCACCGAGGCGGCCATCCCGACCGGGATCAGGTCGTCCAGGCTGCCGGAGATGTGGCACGGGTACTCGCGGAGGTCCTCGACCATCTGCTTGGCCGTGGCGGCCACCCATTCGCCCATCTCGACCGGCGCGCCGAAGGCGGCGTCCCGGGCCCGGGCCATCAGCACCGGGGAGACCAGGTTGTCGCGCACCACCCGCAGGTACGGGTTGCGCAGCGGATACCGGTCGCCGATCGCCACGTTCACCCGGCGCAGCAGTTCGGTCTCCGCGGCACCGAGCGAGACGTTGCCCGGCGACAGTTCGCTGCGGCAGACACCGGCCGGGATGTCGAGCGCGTCGGCGAACCGGGACCACAGCAGGGTCGGGTCGGCGCCCCGCGGCGGGACGGTGATCAGGTGCCGTCGCTCCGGCGGTACGTGCGCACCCCAGCGCTGCAGGATCGGCAGCGGCGTCTGGTGGTCCCAGAACGCCTTGTTGCCGCCGGAACGGAGGGTCGCGAGGTAGGCGGCGAAGGTGCCCACGGCCCGCGCCCGGACGGCCTGCTGCCAGCTCGACGGGATCGTCCGCCACAGGTCCCGGCCCGCGACGACGATGTGCACGTCGGCGGGATGCAGGCTCCGTACCGCCCGTTCGGCCTGTTCCAGGGTGGCGGCACCGAGCATCTCCTCGCTGATGATCACGGTGCCCTCGCAGGCGCGTACCTCGGCGACCAGGCGGTCCCAGGTCCACGGCGAGGCGGGGTCGAACCAGAGGCCCCGGCGCAGGTCGCCCATGGCCTGGTAGTGCGCGGCGCGGGTGCCCGGCAGGGTGTAGCCGACCTGCTGGAGGCGCTTCTTGTTCTCCCACAGCACCCGCTGCAGGTACGTCGTCCCGGTCTTGGGCGCGCCGACGTGCAGATAGACCCGTTCAGCCATCTCATCCCCCGACGTCCGCAGGTGTTGTCGCTGGTGCCGGCCGGGCGTGCGGTACCGCTGAGGAGCGCTGCGCGGAGTGCCCCGCATGCCGACGGGAGGATCGGTGGGGGCGAGGTGGTCAGGCGTGTGCGGATGGTGACGTGGCCAGCACGCAGGAAGTTATCACAGTTTGTTCGACGCTATGTGATGGCGCGCTGACGGAGCGAAGGATTGTCGGCACGAACGGGACGACGTGGTCCTGAGTGATCCACCAGGGTCGTTTGAGTGACGGACTCTACTGTGGGTGCGTACGGCTGCGACCATCGCAACCGTCGCACCGGTACGTCGGTCGCCGCACCCTGGTGCCCGTCGCCGGAACGCGGCGGCGCCCGGGCCGCCGTGCACCGCCGACCTCGGCGCCGGACTCGTGATGGGAGCCGCTCGTGGCCGAACTGCTGGCAGCGCCGTCGACCCGGCGGACCAGGTGGATCCTCCGCGGCGGCGGTACCGCGCTCGCGCTGGTGGCGTTGGGTGCGATGCTGCTGCGCGGCGAGGTCCTGAGCGGCGCGGACCCGGTCACCCGCTTCCTGTTCGCCACCGCCGTGATCCTGATGGTCTGCCACCTCGGCGGGGCGCTCGCTCGGCTCGTCCGCCAGCCGGCGGTGGTCGGTGAGGTGGTCGGCGGCCTGCTGCTGGGACCGTCGGTACTCGGCGCGGTCTGGCCGGCCGCGCACGCCTGGCTGTTCCCGACCCTGGTGACCGGCACGGTGCACATGGCCGGCCAGCTCGGCCTGGTCGCCTTCGTGTTCCTGCTGGGATGCGAGGCCCACATCGAGCGGATGCCCGGCGCCCGCCGCGTGGTCGGCCTCGTCGCGTTCGGCGCCGTCGTACCGGCCTTCGCGGCCGGTGTGCTGCTGGCCGTGCTGTTTCGCGACGAGATCGCCGGCCGGTCCGGCGGTGGCCTGTCGTACCCGCTGTTCGTGGGGCTCGCCCTGTCGGTGACCGGACTACCGGTACTGGCCCGCCTGCTCGCCGACATCGGACTCAAGGACGGTCGGGCGGGGACGGTGGCGATCACCGCCGCGGTCTTCTGCGACGCCACCGCCTGGGGCCTGCTGGCGCTGCTCCTGAGCGCCGGGACCGCCGGACCGGAGAACTCGCGCGCGTTCGCGCTGCGGCTCACGGCGACCCTGCTGCTGGTACTGATCACGTTCTTCGGGGTGCGGCCGGTACTGGGCTGGATGGCGACGCGCTTCCTGCGTACCGACACGTCCGGCCCGGCGCTGCTGGCGGTGCTCGCCGCGGGCGCGATCGGGCTCGCCGCGCTGACCCAGCTGTTCGGCCTGCATCCGGTGGTCGGCGCGTTCCTGTTCGGTGCGGTCGTGCCGCGCCGACTGTCGGTGGTGCGGCGGCTCAACACGCTGCTGAGCGGCTTCACGATCGCCGTACTGCTGCCGATGTTCTTCGCCGACATCGGGCTCACCACACCGATCGGCGCGGTCGGTGCGCGGCCCGCGCTGCTGGCGGTCCTGGTACTGGTGGTGTTCGCCGTACTCGGCGCGAAGTACCTCGGTGCGGGCGTGGCCGCCCGGCTGGGCGGCATGCGGTGGCGCGGTGCCTGGGCCGTCGGCGCCATGATGGGCTGCGGTGGGGTGACCCAGCTGGTGGTCGCCAGCGTCGGCTGGCAGCACGGGCTGATCAGTTCGTTCGGCCTTGCCGTGGCGGTGGTCACCGCCTTGGTGGGCACGGCCGGGGCCGCACCGATCGCCCGCGCGCTGCTGCCGGTCGGGGAGTCCCCGGCACCGGCCGATGTGGACGGGTCCGAAGCGGGCGCGGGCGCGGGCGAGGACGGAGCCCCGGCGCTCACCGGCGGGGTCGAGGTCCGCGCGGAAAGCCTTGCCGGACAGGGGCAGTGACGAGCTGCGTCGGCCCGGCCGGCGCGCGAGACGGCCGGCGCGCGATGACCCCGGGACGCGACGCGGCCGGCGCCGACGGGATCTGTCGGCACCGGCCGCGGGTAGCTGACCGGTCCGGTCGTTACCGGACGGTCTGGCAGGACTGCCCGCCGGAGCCGCCGACCCGGACGGAGCTGAAGTAGTTCTGGAACGAGGAGAACAGGTTGCCCTGCGAGCCGGCCGACGTGAGCGCGTCGCAGCCGGCGTAGTTGTAGTCGCTGTTGAGCCAGACGCTGGACCCGGTGCGGTTCCAGTCGGACCGGGCGCGCTTGTCCATGTTCACGGTGCGCAGGTCCGGGTTGCTCGACTGGAACGTGACCATGTCGCCCGAGCCGTCCAGGCCGGAGAACATGCAGTAGTAGTTGTCGGGGCAGCGGTCGTAACCGCTCGCCGCCTGGGCCGGGCTGGCGATCGCCAGCCCGACCGCGGAAGCCAGCACCAGCAGGCCGATACGAAACTTCTTAGCCATCAACACTCCCTCGTGTGAAAACTTGTGACGGCGGTGCTCAATATAGAGGAGCCGTACCGGTCGAACCAGAATCACGACGAAAAACGGGACGAGTGCGTCCCTTCTCACCCGGACACGCGGTGACCGCCCGGCCCGGCCCACCGGTCGACGGACGTGGGGCCACCACGTCCGGGGGCTGACGCCGGTTTGGCCCTGCCCCGCCGCCGGATCGGGAATGCTGGTCTGTGAGGGGATGGCCAGGACGGCGGCTGCGCCGTGCGGGCCGACGCGCCCACCTCGGGCGCCCGATCAGGGGGGCGACGGCATGAGGTTCATGATCATGATGTTCGGGGACGCGGAACCCCTGCTGGAGGTCCGCTCGCCACTGTGGATCAAGGACATGCTGGCGTTCATGCGCGCGCTCAACGAGGAGCTGACCGCCTCCGGGGAGCTGGTCGACGGGCGTGGCCTGGCGGACTCGCCGCGGGCGAAGACCGTACGGCTGCGGGACGGCGACGCGGTGACCACCGACGGTCCGGTCGCGGGGGCGAAGGAGTCGCTGATCGGCTACTGGCTCCTCGACGTCACCGACGAGGGCCGCGCGATCGAGATCGCCGCACGGATCGTCGAGTACACCGACGTGGTGGAGGTTCGTCCGGTGCTGGACGGGCCGCCGCAGGAGATGCTGGACCTGTGAGGCCGCGTCGGGCCGTCCGGCGGTGCGCGGCCCGCTAATTCGGGTGCGGTACGGGTGGTGGGCGCATATAACGTCGTCGTGCGTTCACCCGATCCCATCACCCCCCGCTCCGTCCCCGCCGACGGCCTGCTGCTGCGTCCGTTCGCCGAGACCGACGAAGCCGACGTCGCCACCGCCCTGCGTGACCCGGACATCCGACGCTGGGCCGCCGGCATGGCCGTGGCCACCGCGCCCGAGCCGCGGCGCGCGTCCCTGTGGATCGAGGAGCGGATGGCCGGCTGGCGGGTCGGCAGCGCCGTCTTCGCCGTCACCGACGCGGAGTCGGGCGCGCTGCTCGGGTCGGTCAGCGTGCGGGAGGCCAACCGGCTGCCCGACCAGGGCGCCGTCACGTACTGGGTCACCCCGGCGTGCCGGGGCCGGGGCATCGCGGCACGGGCCCTGGACGCCGCCGCCCGCTGGGCCTTCGCATCGCCCGACGACAACGGCCTCGGCCTGCACCGGCTGACGCTGGACCACGCCCTCGTGAACACCGGCTCGTGCCGCGTCGCGGGGAGGACCGGCTTCACGCTGGAAGGCACCATGCGCGAGTACTACCTCGACGCCGGTGGCGCGCGGCACGACTCGCACCTGCACGCCCGGCTCGCCACCGACCGCTGAACCACCGCCCGGGCCGTCTCCGTGCGGGGACGGCCCGGCGCCGACACTGTGGACCATCCCCTAGCTTCCGGCCGGCACGCCTTGTCAAAGCGGGACAGGGCACGCGAGGGTAACGGCATCCCCACGGCCGGCCAGAGTGTTGGAGGCGACTGATCCGGTGGCGACCCCAGAGGATCTGCAGGAACCGAAGCCCGGCGTCTACCGGATCGATCCGGACGCGTCGACGATCCGGTTCGCGACCCGCTCGTTGTTCGGCCTGGTCCCCGTGAAGGGCACCTTCGCGATCGAGCAGGGCCAGCTCGCGGTCGCCGAGTCGGCCGCCGACTCCACGGTGGACGTGGTGGTACGGGCGGACAGCTTCGACACCGGCAACGCCAAGCGCGACGAGCACGTACGGTCGGCGGACTTCCTGCACGTGTCCGACCATCCGGAGATCCGCTTCCGCAGCCAGGGCCCGCAGCGCGACGGCGAGGCGACGCTGCACGGCGAGCTGACCGTGCAGGGCGTCAGCCAGCCGAGCGTCCTGACCATCGAGTCCGTCACCGTGGACGACGCCGGCCTGACGGTGCGGGCCGGCACCACCGTGGACCGGTACGCCTTCGGCGTGACGAAGTCGAAGGGCATGGCCGGCCGCTACCTGTCCATCACGCTGGACGTCGTCGCCGCCCGCTGACCCGGCGGCTGACCGAACCCCGCGGCCCAGGCGCGGGTCAGCCGCGCGGGGTGACGGACTCCGCGGGCCCGGGCGCGTCGGCGAACCGGGCGATGGTGCCCGGATGCGCCCAGCGCGAGTACCGGGGCACCCAGCGGATCAGGGCGGCCGTCGCCGCGAGCCCGACGCCGCCCATCAGGACGGCGCCACCGGCCAGGCTGCCCAGGCCGGCCACGGCCGACACGGCGAGCGGGCCGGCGGCGTTGCCGGAGTCGGCGCACAGCCGCCAGACCCCGAGGAACTGGCTTCGCGCGCCCGGTGGGGCCACGTCGGCGCCCAAGGTCATCAGGATCCCGCTGCCGATGCCGTTCCCGAAGCCCATCAGTACGGCGACCACGGCGAACGACAGCACGCCCCGGGTCAGCGGCAGTGCGGCCTGGGACAGCCCGAGGATCAGCATCGACGGCACCGCGACCGGTAGCCGGCCGAACCGGTCCATCACCTTGCCCGACGGGTAGAACAGCAGCATGTCCACGGCGCCGGCGATGCCGAACACGACGCTGGTGGTGGCCGGGCTCAGGCCCAGGTGACTGGCCCACAGCGGAAGGATGGTCTGCCGGGTGGCCCGCACCGCGCTGACCATCAGGACCGCCGAGCCCAGCGTGGCGAACATCCGGCGCCGGCCGGACAGTACGGACCGGATCGACGCGCCGCCACCCGGGGGCCGGTGCGTGCCGCGCGTCACGTCCGGGACCAGCAGGACCACCAGCCCGGCCGCCACCGCGGCGACCATCGCCACCCAGTACGCCTCGCGGGCCGGCACTCCGCCGCGCAGTACGGCGGCCCCGATGAACGGGCCGAAGAAGTACCCGATGCGGGCGGTGCCGCCCAGCGTGGACAGTGCCCGGGCACGCAGCCGACCCGGGACCACCTCGGTCAGGTACGCCTGCCGGGCCAGGTTGAACACCGAGTTCGTCATCCCGGTCGCGGCGACGCAGAGGCCGAGCAGCGCGACGTGCCGGGCGAGCAGGCAGCCGGTCAGCGTGGTGGCGGCGACGCCGGCGGCGATCAGCATCGCCGTCCGCTCGCCGACCCGCGCGGTGAGGGCACCGGCGGGGACGTCGCCGAGGATCTGGCCCAGGCCGAGCAGCGCCAGCACCAGCCCGGCGGCGCCGAACGAGCCGCCGAGTTCCCGCGCGTTCAGCGCGACGATCGGGGTGATGGCGCCCTGGCCCGTCTCGAACAGCAGGGTGGGCAGGAACACCGCGGGGGCGATCCGCCAGAGGGTCACCGGCCTGGTCATCGGGTGTCGTGCTCCCCGGCCGTGGACCCGGCGTCCGCGTGGCCGGTACCGGCCACGGGCGGGTCGGCCAGGACCGGTTCGGCCGCCGGTGGGCGGTAGCGCCAGAACGCCGGCAGCAGCATCACCGCGAGCACGGCCAGCACGATGACCATGGCGCCGCCGCCGCTGGCAGCCACCGCGGTACCGGCGCCGGCGGCCGTCCAGCCGTGCGTGATGGCCGCGATGCGTGGCCCCCCGGCCACCACCACCGTGAACACGCCCTGCGACCGGCCGCGCATGTCGTCGGTGGCGGCGGCCTGCAGGATCGCGCTGCGGAAGACCATGCTCACGAAGTCCGCGGCGCCGGCCAGGGCCAGGAACACCACGGCCAGCCACAGCGAACGGGACAGTCCGAAGCCGACGATCGCCGCGCCCCAGGCGCACACCGCGGCGGCGACCGCGACGCCCTGCCGTGGGACGCGCGACATCCAGCCCGAGCCCAGGCCGCAGAGCAGCGCACCGATCGGGATCGCCGCGTACAACCAGCCCAGCGCGGAGCCGCCGCCGGGCGGGTCGCCGAACGTCCGCTGGGCCATCTCCGGGAACAGCACCAGCGGCATGCCGGCCACCATCGCGATGATGTCCAGCAGGAACGAGGCGAGCAGGATCTTCTGCGTACTCAGGTACCGCAGGCCGTCCAGCACGTCGCGCAGCCCGGCGCGCCGGGACGGCCCGTTCAGCGGCGCCATCGCCGGCAGCCGCCAGATCGTCCAGAGGGTCAGCAGCAACGCGACGCTGTCGATCAGGTACAGCGTGGGCAGCCCGATCACCGGGAGCAGCGCCCCCGCCGCCAGCGGTCCGAGCACCGCGCCGAACATCGACATCGTCGAGCTGAGCGAGACCGCCGAGGGCAGCAGGCCCACCGGCACCAGCCGGGCCACGACGGCGCTGCGGGTGGGGCCGTTCACGGCGAAGAACGCCTGGTTGGCGGCGAGCAGTCCGAGCACCAGCCAGACCGACCGCGCGCCCGCGAAGGCCTGCGCCCAGAGCAGCACGGTGGTTACCGCGATGCCCGAGTTGGTCACCAGCAGCAGCTTGCGGCGGTCGACGGTGTCCGCGATCGCGCCGCCCCACAGGCCGAACACGAGCAGCGGCACCAGGGCCGCGACGCCGGTCAGCCCCACGTACCCGGAGGAGCCGGTGATGTCGAAGACCTGTTTGGGCACCGCGACCGCGGTCAGCTGACTGCCGACGGAGGTGACCGCGCCGGAGGTCCACAGCCGGCGGAACGCCGGAACGCGCAGTGGACGGGTGTCGAGGACGATCGCGCCCAGCACCCGCCGGGCCGAGCCGCGTCTCAGACTTCCGTCGTCACCCACGTGCAGTGAGCATAGGGGGCAGGTCGGGGCGCACCGCGCGGTCCCGGCCGGGTGGCCAGTACTCGGGACGCGGCGCCGCCGCCGAGCCGGTGCGGGAGGCGGCGCCGGGACGGGAAGCGCTGCAGGGTCGGACGGGGAAGCGGTCTCGGGTCGGCGCGGATGCGGCATCAGTCCGGTGCGGTTGCCGGAGTCCGGTCAGAACGCGGGCTCGTCCCGGGTCGGCACGGTCGGGTCGTCGTACCGCGGGGTGTCCGGGCGCCGGGGCTGGGGGTCGCCGACGAGTCCGCGCGCGTGCAGCGCCAGGAACACGTCCACCACGGCCGGGTCGAACTGGCCGCCCCGCTCCCGGAGAAGTTCGGCGCGGGCCTCCGCACCGTCGCGGGCCGGCCGGTACGGGCGGTCCGACCGCATCGCGGCCCACGCGTCGCACACGGCGACGATCCGCGCCTCGGGTCGGATCTGGTCGCCGGTGAGCCCGTCCGGGTAGCCGCCGCCGTTGTGCCGCTCGTGGTGCTGCCGGACGACCTCCGCGGCATCGGCGAGGCCGGGCACGGCGCTGGCCAGGCGGTGCCCGTGTTCCGGGTGCTGGCGCAGCAGCCGCCACTGTTCGTCGGTCAGCGGCGCGGTGCTGGTCAGGATCGTCTCCGGGACCACGATCTTGCCGATGTCGTGCAGACGGCCACCCAGCGCCGCGCACCGGATGCCGGGTCCGTCGCAGCCCATCTCGGCGGCGACCAGTGCCGCCCAGCGGCCGATGGCCCGACTGTGCTCCTGCTGCGACAGCTGCGCGTCGACCTGGTCGGCGAGCCGGCACAGGTACTCGACCATCGTGGTGTGCTGCGTGTCGGTCACCGCGGCCGGCTCGAACGTGTCACCGGCGACGACGTTGTCCCGGCCCAGGGCCTTGGCCGCGTACAGGGCCCGGTCCGCCGTCTCGAACAGCTCACGGGGCGTGCCGCCGTGGGCCGGGCAGCTGGTGGAGCCGATCGAGACGGTCACGGTGACCCACACGTTCGCGGAGACCGCGAGGGGCGTACGGGACACGCAGCCGCGCAACCGTTCGCCGAGCCGTACCTGCTCGTCGCCGGTGACGTTCGCGGACAGCAGCGCGAACTCCTCGCCGCCGTACCGGGCGAGCACGTCGCCGTTGCGGGTCTCGGCGCGCAGCCGGGAGGCGATCTCACGCAGGGCACGGTCCCCGGCGGGATGTCCGTACCGGTCGTTGATCGCCTTGAAGTGGTCCACGTCGATCATGAACAGCGCCAGCGGCGACCCGTTCCGCCGGGCCCGCCGCAGCTCCACGGGCAGCTGCGCCTCCAGGTACCGGCGGGTGTGCAGGCCGGTCAGCGCGTCGATCACGGCCACCCGACGTTGCGCGGCGAGCAGGTCGGCCAACCTGATCACGACGAGGACGAACAGCAGTACGCACACGCCGGCGACGACCGGCAGGTGCAGCAGTTCGTTCCGGGCGTTCTGCACCAGCAGCACCACGGGGGCGACCAGGGCGGTGGCGCACAGCGCCACGATGCGTCCCGGGCCGAGGCTCAGCTCCACCTGCTCGGACGGCTCGCCGAGCGAGGACGCGGTCGGATGCAGCGCGGCGGCGCCGAGAATGAGGTTCGCGCCCAGCCAGACGCCGTCGAGGAAGTTACCGGTGTGGTACGTGCCGCTCAGCTGCTGCACCACGTAGCAGGCGTCGGCGGCGAGGATCGCGGTGAGGTTGGCGGTGAGCAGGAAGAACGTCGCCGGGCGCCGGCCCGGCCCCAGTACCAGCCGCAGCACCACCACCAGCAGGGCCAGGTCCAGCATCGGGTAGGCGACCTCCGTCGCCTTCACCAGGGCGGACTCTCCCTCTGCCGCGCCCGGCGCGATGAGGAACAGGTACGACAGCAGGCCGGCGACCACGGCCAGCATCGCGGCGTCGAGCAGGGCGGCCAGGTCGCGCCCCCGGGCGCGGCGGTGGATCAGCAGGATGAGGCCCGCCATCAGCAGCGGATAGTGCGCGAAGTACAGCAGGTCGGCCAGCGCCGGGTAGCTGACCGCCCGCAACAGGTAGTGCGACAGGTAGAACGCGCCGTCGCCGGCGGCGTAGACGAGCTGGCTGGCGCCGATCAGCAGCCAGGGCTGCTGGGGCCGGAGACGTCCCCGGACCACCAGGACGCCGATGACGACGGCGGCGGAGATGCTGGCCGCGCAGTACACCAGCACGCGGGCCGCTGACCCTGTGCCATGGGCGGGCACCAGATAGTAGGCACCGACTGCGGCGAGACCTACCAGCAGATAGATCCACCAGAGCCGTCCACGGCGGGCGGTCATAGCGGGATGGTACGCGGGAGCGGCACCGGTCCCGGCGCCGTGCGGTGCAGTACTGGGGCTTTCTTTCGTTGTGGCGTACCGGATCGAGGCTGATGCCCGCAGATGCCCGACATGACACATCGGCAGCTTTCGCGGCCCTTGGTAGGGCCTGTCGGGTCGCCGTCCGCGCCCCGGTACGGTCATCGGTGTGCGACTGACCGTGGTGGGATGTTCGGGATCCGCGCCAGGCCCCGATTCGGCGTGTTCCAGTTATCTGGTCGAACACGAGGGCTACCGACTGTTACTCGATCTCGGCGCGGGCGCGTCCGGCCCGCTGCAGCGGCACGCCGCCGCCGACCAGATCGACGCGGTGATGGTCTCGCACTGGCACTCCGACCACTGGTCCGACCTGACCCAGCTGGGCTACCTGCGGTCCCGCGCCGAGGCCGCGCCGCTGCCGGTGGTCGGCCCGTCCGAGACCCCGGAGGTACTGCGTACCAACCCGGACGTGTTCACCGCGTCGGTGGCGGGCCCGGGGCCGCGGGCGTTCGGTCCGATCGACGCGCGACTGTCCCGAGTGGAGCACGGCGAGTGCTGGGCCACCCGGATCGGCGACACCCTCTGCTACACCGCGGATTCCGCGCCGACGCCGGCGCTGGACGACCTGGCCGCCGGCTGCCGGGTGCTGCTGGCC
>JBAUUM010000405.1:0-5398 GCA_049582705.1 Actinocatenispora sp. | reverse complement strand
GGGCGCGGGCGCGGGCGCGGGCGCGGGCGCCGGGCCAGGGTTCCGGACGCCGGGCCCGGCTCAGGAGGCCGCCTGCTGCGGGATCTCGGGGACGGCCGCGAGCATGACCCGGTCCCGGCCGGACGTCTTCGCGGCGTACAACGCCTGGTCCGCGACCCGCAGCAGCGAGTCCAGGGTGTCGGCGTGCTCCGGGTAGAGGGCCACGCCGATCGACACGGTCAGCCCCCGTACCGGAACGGCGTCCGGGTCGTCGCGCCGGCTGGCCACCTGGAGCCGCGCCACCCGGTCGCGGAGCCGTTCCGCGACGAGGGCGGCGCGCTGCGCGTCGGTCTCCGGCAGCGCCACGACGAACTCCTCGCCACCGAACCGGCCCGCCAGGTCCTG
The DNA here is from genome assembly GCA_049582705.1 of Actinocatenispora sp. Lineage (GTDB taxonomy): Bacteria > Actinomycetota > Actinomycetes > Mycobacteriales > Micromonosporaceae > Actinocatenispora. Next base: position 5,014 of record JBAUUM010000405.1, on the reverse strand, counting down.
GCCGCGGATGTTGGCGCGTACCGCGCCGCCCACCTCGCGCAGCGCCTCGTCACCGACGAGGTGCCCGTACGCGTCGTTGATCTGTTTGAAGTGGTCGAGGTCGGCGACCAGGACGGCCAACTGGCCGTTCCGGACCCGGGCGCGGTCCAGCTCGGCGGTGGCCTGGGAGTGCCACCAGCCGGCGACCGCGAGGCCGGTCTTCGCGTCGGTGCGGGCCTCCTCGGCCAGCTGGTCGACCAGCAGTACCCGCTGGAGCAGCACGACCGCCGGCACGGCGAGCAGCATCGCCCACGGGTTGAAGATCGCCAGGATCGCGACCAGCCCGCCGAAGGTGAGGGCGGCCGCGTCGATGGCCGCGGTCGCGCGGTCGCCGATGGTCTCGGCGCGGCTGGCGTCGGGCGCCAGCAGCCTGATCACCGCGGCGCAGAGCACCACGTCGACCAGTTCGTAGACGACGCCGGCGGCCAGTACCGGCAGCGGCACCATCAGGTCGTCGGGCAGCGGCCCGTTGTCCACCAGCACGCTGGTCCAGTGGAACACCGCGCCGGAGGCGAGGACCGCGAGCACGGTCATGCTGCTGCTGAAGACCCAGGTGAAGGCCCGGCACCGACCGGCCCGGAAGCGCCACCAGCCGAACATGACGACGGCGACGAGGACCGCGATGCCGGCGGGCAGGATCAGCGCCGCGGCCAGCGACCACGCGGCCTGCAGGTCCTTGTGCAGGGTGCCGTCGAGGCGCCGGACGCGTTCGACCCGGCGGGCGCCCTCGATGGCGACCGCGGCGCAGAGCAGCAGGGGCAGCAGCGCGATGCCGGGCTGCGCGGACCGGTACGCGACGGCCACGACGCCACACACCAGCGCCAGGACGTCGACGGTCAGGATGAAGGCGCGGGCGCCCGTGGGCGTGGACCACAGAGCCCAGCGACGGATCGCCAGGAGCCGGAACGAGCCCGCACCGTTCACCGTGCGACAACACCTCCGTCACCGCGTCGGATGTCCGCGGCATCGACATTCCACTGCTTCCGTACACAGATAGTCACACGCCAATTCAATCAGGTCACATCTATCGTGTAACGGTGCAACTACGAGACGGGTTCAGAATCCGACTGACGCAAACGCGACACCTGCGGTCAGGGCGTCGTCGGCCCGCCAGCCCGTACCCGGAGCATGACGGAATCCGAACCCGACACCAGCAGCGTTTCCCGGCATCGTTGCCACTTTCCGCTACTACGCAAGCGCCTACAAGTTGCCCACAACGGCACGTACCCACCGTTGCGACGCAACAGCCTGTTGCGTGAGGTTACGGATCTTTGACAGGGTGGGTACGGAAAGTTCCCAGCAACGAGGCCGGGAAGTTCGCACAACAGCTCAAGGGGTACGAATGAGCGACGACTCACGAGTACGGGCGGGGCTGCGCGGCCCGGAGGCGCCCGAGACGCCGATCCCGGGGCTGGGCGTGCCCACGGTCGCCCAGCGATGGGACGAGACGACACCGTTGGACCTGCGCGCACTGCGCAACGCCGAACGGGACGAGTACCGCCGGTCGGACCCGACCGACCGGGACGCGGGCGAGGCACAGCTGATCTCGGTCCGCGGGCCGGACGCGGGCACCCGGTACACGCTGGAGACCGAGGCGGTCAGCATCGGCCGCAACGAGGAGTCCGACATCCAGCTCGACGACGTCACGGTCTCCCGGCAGCACGCCCAGGTGCAGCGGACCGGCTCCCGGTTCAGCGTGGCCGACATGGGCAGCATGAACGGCACGTACGTCAACCAGGAGCGGGTCGAGCGGGTCACGCTGGAGGACGACGACGAGATCCAGATCGGCCGCTTCCGGCTCGTCTTCCGCGCGGCCAGCTGAGCAACCACCGACCGCCCGGGTCCGCCGCAGCCGGCACAAACCCCGGCGCCCCGACCGGCCAGCACGGGACGGCGCCCCGACCACGTCGTGTGGCCGGGGCGCCGTTCTCGGTACGGGTGGGCGGCCGTCGCCGCCGCGGGGATCAGCTGGCGTACGGGTTCGCCTCGCTGTTGGTGTAGTGCGTCGTGTCGAAGGTGCCGTCGTAGTTCGTGTCGGCGGTCTCCACGTCGACCGAGCCGTTGTAGTTGGTGTCCTTGGCGTCGAAGTCGTCACGCCCGTCGAGGTCCCGGTCGGCCACGTACTCGTCGGTCCGGCCGTCCTCGTTGTGGTCGTACACGCGGTGGTCGAAGTGGCCGTCCTGGTCGACGTCCACGCCCTTCTCGTCGACGGTGCCGTCCGCGTTGTTGTCGGCCACCTCGGTGTTCTGCCAGCCGTCACCGTCGGTGTCGCCGGTGTGCTGTTCGAAGTAGCCGTCCTTGTTGTTGTCGTACTCGGCGTCGTCGATGGTGCCGTTGGAATCGGTGTCGTGACCCACGAAGTCCGCGTGCCCGTCGCCGTTCATGTCCGAGTAGACGTAGTGGCCGCCGTGGCCGTCGGCCTCCGACCAGTGGTTGTCGTAGGTGCCGTCGCCGTCGACGTCGACCGTGGTGTCGTAGCCGTCTTCACTCATGGTTCCCGTTCCTCCCCAAGCGGCGGCGGTCCCGACCGGCCCCCGATGTCTGACGTTGCGAGAACCATAGGCGGCACGGGGGCGGGGGCATCTCCCCCTTCCGTGCCATCGCCGGCACCGGAAGGCCGGCCCGCACCGGCCGGGTGTGCCGGCGGGTGGCCGGACCGGCACACTGGCCGGAGGGGTGGCCGGGCCCGGTCACAGCAACCACCCAGGGTTCGCCCAACCCGCTGATATTCGCTCTCAGGAAGATAGTTCCCATGTCAGTCCAGCCCAGCGCAGTCCGGCGGGTCGCGCCGTGACCGGCCCCGGACCCGACGCCGTGACGGACGGCCCGACGCGTGCCGTGCCGGCCGGTGGCGGGCCCGTCGCACCGGCCGAGCTGCCGGCGGAGCGGGTACTGGTCGTGGAGGACGAGCGGGACATCCGGGAGCTGCTCGCACGCAGCCTGCGCTACGCGGGCTTCGACATCACCACGGCGGCGACCGGGCAGGACGCGGTGCGGACCGCCAGTCGGGTACGGCCCAGCCTGATCGTGCTGGACCTGATGCTGCCCGACATGGACGGATTCGATGTGCTGAAGCGGCTCGGTAGCGCCGGGCAGCGGCCGGCGGTCGTGTTCCTCACCGCCCGCGGCGAGACCGAGGACAAGCTGCGCGGTCTGGCCCTGGGCGACGACTACCTGACCAAGCCGTTCAGCCTGGAGGAACTGGTCGCCCGGATCCGGGCGGTACTGCGCCGCATCCACCCGGCCGAGGCCGGCACCGCCCGCCTGCAGGTCGCCGATCTGGAACTGGACGAGGACAGCCACGAGGTCTGGCGGTCCGGCACGGCGGTGCACCTGTCCGCCACCGAGTTCCGCCTGCTGCACTACCTGATGCTCAACTCCGGTCGGGTGGTGTCCAAGGCGCAGATCCGTAACCACGTGTGGCAGTACGACTACTCCGGAGAGACCAACGTGGTCGAGCTGTATGTTTCGTACGTGCGACGCAAGGTTGACACCGTCGGGCCGAAGCTGATCCACACCCTGCGCGGTCTCGGTTACGTGCTGCGGGCTCCCCGGGGCTGATCACAGGTATGCCCACCGGGTGAGCGCCGCCGCCGTCCTGCAACGGGTGGACCGCCGGGTACCGCTCTGGCTCCGGCTCGTCACCGGCGTACTCCTGCTGGTCACCGCCACGCTGCTGGTCACCGGGTACGCCGGCAGCAGCCTGTTGCGCCGGCACCTGATCGACAAGACCGGTGACGAGCTGCGCCTCGCCGCACCACGCGCCCAGCGCGCCCTGATCATCAACGGCCGCGCCGACCCGCCGCCGGAACACGGCGTGCCCAGCAGTTTCGGCGTGTACCTGATCGGCCCGGACGGCTCCGTCCTGGAACGCAGCGACCCGTCCTTCACCGCGGACCGGCCCGTGCTGCCCGACTTCGCCGACGGGCTGCGCCGGCTTCCGGTCCTCCGGCCGTTCACCGTCAACGGCACCGGCCGGGCCGACTGGCTGGTACTGATCCGCCCGGTGCACACGCCGCGCGGCGGGTACCTGCTGGTCGGCGAGAGCCTCGACGAGGTCGACTCCACGGTGCGGCAGCTGGCGCTCATCAACGCGGGGGCGGGGCTGGCCGCGCTCGGCGCGCTGGCCGTCGCGTGCTTCTGGTTGGTGCGGCTGAGCCTGCGGCCGGTGCACGCGATCCAGACGACGGCGCAGCACATCGCGGCCGGTGACCTGTCCCAGCGGGTACCGGACCGGGGCACCCGTACCGAGATCGGCCAGCTCGGCAACGCCGTGAACGGGATGCTCACCCGGATCGCGACCGCGCTGTCCGACCGGGCCGCCTCGGAGGCCGCGGCGCGCCGGTCCGAGACGCAGATGCGCCGCTTCGCCGCGGACGCCTCGCACGAGCTGCGTACGCCGATCACCACGATCCGCGGGTACGCGGAGCTGTACCGGCAGCAGCGTGCCGCCATGTCCGACGAGGACGCGGACCGGATCGTCGGCCGGATCGAGGACCAGGCCCGCCGGATGGGCGGGCTGGTGGACGACCTGCTGCTGCTCGCCCATCTCGACCAGCAGCGTCCGCTGCGGCGTGACCGGGTGGACCTGACCAGCCTGGTCGCCGACGTGGTGCTCGACATCGAGACGCTGGTGACGGACCATCCGGTCGAGCTGGTGGCGCTGGAGACCGTCGGCGAGGCCGGCCCGATCGTGGTGACCGGGGACGCCGAACGCCTTCGCCAGGTGGTGTCCAACCTGATCAGCAACGCCGTCCGGCACACCCCCGCCGGTACCGCCATCGCGGTGGGTGTCGGGGTCACCCGCCGCGCGGGCGACCCGGCGGCGGTGCTGGAGGTGCGCGACGAGGGCCCGGGCATGACGGCGGAGCAGGCCGCGCACGCGTTTGAACGCTTCTACCGGGCGGATCCGGCCAGGGCACGGTCCGGCGGCGGCGCCGGGCTCGGCCTGGCGATCGTCGGCGCGATCGTGGGC
>JBAUUM010000404.1:0-12194 GCA_049582705.1 Actinocatenispora sp. | reverse complement strand
GTCCTGACCCGGGCCCGACCGGCCGGACCGACCGCACTGGCGCGGTCGCTGGCGCGACGGGCCGAGCGGTCCGCCCGGGCCACCGCCGCGCTGGCCGCGGGCATGGGAGCGGCCGTGGGGCTGGCACTCGCAGGGCCGGTCGGCGCGCTGGTCGTCGCCGGCTACCTCTGCGTCGCGGTGCATGTCGTACTACGTCGGCGTGCCCGTCGCGCGGCCGCCCGGATCCGCGCGACGGCGCTCGACGCGGTGACCGCGCTCTCCGACGACCTGCGCGCCGGGCTGCCTCCGCGGAGCGCACTGGGCCGCGCCTGGCCGCGTCTGGTCGACACCGGCTCCGGCGCGGCGAGCCCGCCCGCGCGGGACGAGCCGTCGTTGGTGCTCGACGATCCCGTGCCGATGCTGCGCGCGGACCCCGAGCCGACACGGGCTCCGGTGACGGCCAGGCTCGCCACCGCCTGGCAGCTGGCGGCCGAGACCGGTGCGCCGCTGGCCGATCTTCTCGGCAGGCTCGACACGGAGCTGACCGACCGCGAACGCCTGCGGCGCCGTGCGACCGCCCAGGCGGCAGGTGCCTCGGCCACGTCGCTGCTGCTCGCGATGCTGCCGGCGGCCGGCCTCGGGCTCGGGCTCGCGATCGGCGCCGATCCGCTGCACGTCCTGCTGCACACCGGAGTCGGTGCCGTCTGTGCCGTGGTCACCCTCGTGCTCCAGTGCGCGGGCCTCGTGTGGTCGGGCCGCCTGACCCGACTCGACCACGAGGCACCGGCATGACACCGAACCCCGTCCCGCCGCTGGTCGCCTCTGCCGGAGCCGCGATGCTGGTCCTGTCCGCCGGGGCGTTGCTGACCTGGCGACCGGGGCGCACGCGCGGCCGACTGCGCGGGCTCGCCCTCACCGCCGCACCCGCCCGCCAGGGCCGGGCGATCCGACCCGGACGGTTCCTCGGCCCGGTGGTCGGTCTGGTCGTGGCGCTGCTGGTGTCGGGTTGGCCCGGGCCCGTCGTCGGTGTCGTGGTCGGTGTTCTGGTCGACCGCGCCGTCCGCAGGTGGGAGCCGCGCGCGGTGCGTGCCGCGCGTCTGCGGGCCGAGAGCGACCTGCCGTTCGCGCTGGACCTGACCGCCGCGGCACTGCGATCGGGCGCTCCTCCGGACCGGTGCGTGCTCGCGGTCGGCGATGCGCTGGGTGGGCCGCTCGGTCACCGGTTCGGCGAGGTCGGCCGCGCACTGGCACTGGGCAGCACGCCCGCCGTCGCGTGGGACGCGCTCCGCGATGTCGGCGGCGCGGAACGGTTCGCGGCGGCGGTGGTCCGTGGCAGCCAGAGCGGCGCCGCGTTGGCCGGGGCACTCGCCCGGCTGGCCGACGACCTGCGATCCGCCCGCCTCGCCGCCCTGGAGGCCCGGGGACACCGCGCGGCCGTACTGGTGGTGCTGCCACTGGGTCTGTGCTTCCTGCCCGCGTTCGTCACGGGTGGTCTGGTGCCGGTGGTCATCTCGATGCTCGGCACGGTACTGCCCTGACCACAGCGTGGGTCGGGATGACGCCGGGACCGTCCCGGTGTCGACAGAGGGGAGGAAACAGTGTTCCGGCAACGGATCCGTCGCCTGCGGGGTGACGCGGGCATGAACACCGCCGAATACGCGGTCGGCACCATAGCCGCGGTCGCCTTCGCCGGGTTGCTGCTGAAGGTCCTGACCTCCGGCGCGGTCCGCGCGGCATTGTCCGCGATCATCCAGCGGGCACTGCACTGAGCGGGGCGCCGTGACGGTCATTCGTCGCGGCGGGGGGTCGGTCCGCCGCAGGCCGACCCCCACAGCCCGCGCCCGCCGGACCAGGTCCGGCCGTGCCGACCGTGGATCGGTGACGGCGGAGTTCGCCGTCGCCATGCCCGCTGTCGTCCTGTTGCTGCTGGCGGCACTGACCGCGGTCTCCGCGGTCATGACGAAGCTGGAGTGTGTCGATGCGGCACGCCAGGCCGCGAGGGCGGCGGCCCGCGGCGAGTCCGGTGTCGTGGCCGGTTCCCGCGCGGCGCCGGCCGGCGCCACGGTGACCATGCGGCTGGGTGGTGGGACGGTACGCGCGACCGTCCGGGCCGCCGTCCGTCCGCTGGGTTCCCTGACACCCGGTTTCACCGTCTCCGCGTCGGCGGTCGCCGAGGCGGAGCCCGGAGCGACCCGATGATGCGGCGGGCGTGTGCCGACGCGCATGACCGCGGCTCGGCCTCGATCGTGTTGCTCGGCGTAGGACTTGCCGTCGTGCTGCTCGGCATGGCCGGGTCCTGGGTCGGGGCGGCCGCGGTCGCCAAGCACCGGGCCGAGACCGCCGCGGACCTGGGCGCACTCGCGGCGGCGTCGCATGCGATCGAAGGTTCCCGATCTGCCTGCGCGCATGCGGACCGCATCGTGTCCGCCAACGGTGCCAGCCTGCTGGGCTGCGTCCTGGACGGTCTGGACGTCACGGTGCGGGTGGCGTCCGCGGCACCCGCCGTGCCCGGTCGACCGGGCCGCGCGGAGGCGATTGCCCGGGCCGGTCCGGTCACCGCGGTCCCGGCCGCCGTCCGGAACGGCGCCACCGGGGGCAGTGCGGCCCGGGGATCGACGTGGTCAGGCGATCCGGTTCAGATCCGCCAGTTCGACGCGGCCGGCGAGCGGATCGCCCGCGACGAGACGCTCCACTTCGGACACCACGAACTCGCCGAACGCCGGCAACTCCCGACCACGGGCGCCGGCAAGGTGCGGCGTGACGAGGACGTTGGGCAACCGGAGCAGCTCATGGTCGGGCGGCAGCGGTTCCGGGTCCGTGACGTCCAGTACCGCGTCCAGGCGCCCGCGTGCACAGTGCGCCGTCAACGCCTCCGTGTCGACGAGCGTGCCGCGGGCGGTGTTGACGAGCACGGCCCCGTCCCGCATCAGGCCGAGCCTGCGCTCGTCGATCATCCCGCGCGTCTCCGGCAGATCCGGCGCGTGCACCGTGACGACGTCGGACCGCCGGCACAACTCGTCCAGGCCGACCGGCTCGGCGCCGAGGTCGGCGGCCTCGCCGGGATCCAGGAAGGGATCGTGCACCAGGCACCGCACGTCGTACGCGGCCAGCAGGCGCAGCACGAGCCGCCCGATGCGGGACGCGCCGATGACGCCGACCGTGCTGCCGGCCACGCCGGTGTCCTCGTTGGCGGGGTACCCCACGGTCGGGTTTCCCGCCCGGTACGCCGCGGCATGGGAGAAGACACGTTTCGTGCCGAACACGATCGCGGCCACCGTGAACTCCGCAACGGGACGCGCGTTGACGTGCACCGCGGACGACACCGTGACCCCGGCCTCGAAGAGCGCCGGCGTCGTATGGCCCTTGACCGAACCGGCGGCGTGCAGCACGGCGCGCAGTCGGCCGGCGTGGCTGAGTGCCGCCGCGTCGAGACGGGGACAACCCCAACCGGTGAGCAGGATGTCGGCGCGGCTCAGCAGGTTCCGGTCGGCCGCGGTGTCGAGGGAGGTCAGGACGGCCGTGGGATCGATGTCCACGCTGTGCCGCAGCCGCTCGACCAGCGCCGCCGGGAAGATGTCCGGGAGCAGGTGCGGGTGCAGCGCGAAGACCGCGGTCTGCCGATCAGCCACGGCTCATGCTCCTCTCCGACCCACCCGGGTCGGCCGTCAGACGGATGCCTTCTCGAGCGAGGCGAGGACCAGGTCCAGCACCCGCACCGCGCCCCCCTTGTCCAGCGGATCGTTTCCATTGCCGCACTTCGGCGACTGTACGCAGGAGGGACACCCCGTCTCGCAGCCGCAGGCCGTGATCGCGTCCCGGGTCGCGGACAGCCACGCCTCGGCCACGCCGAAGCCCCGCTCGGCGAACCCGGCGCCGCCCGGATGTCCGTCGTAGACGAAGACCGTCGGCAGACCCGTGTCCGGATGCGCCGCGGTGGACAGGCCACCGATGTCCCATCGGTCGCAGGTCGCGGTCAGCGGCAGCAACCCGATCGCCGCATGCTCCGCGGCGTGCAGCGAGCCGGGCAGATCCGCCTCGGCCAGACCTGCCGCGGCGAGGACCGTCGGTTCGATGGTGTACCAGACGGCGACCGTACGCAGCTGGCGCGGCGGCAGGTCCAGGGGCCTTTCGTCCAGGAACTCACCCCCAGGTGCGCGGCGCCGTTGGTACGACACGACCTGGCTGGTCACGTCGACGACACCGAGATGCAGCGACACCGGGCCGGCCGACACCGAGCGCGTGGTGCCGACCACGGACACGTCGGTCTGTTCCCGGGCGTGCGTGCTCCACGGCGGCTCCTCGGCGTGCACCAGGGCCACCAAGTCGGTCAGGTCCAGGTCGTCGACCAGGAACGAGGAGTTCTGGTGCAGATAGACGGCGCCCGGGTGCACCTGGCTATGCGCCGAACCGGCGTCGACGGTGCCGAGCAGCCGCCCGGTGCCCGCCTCCACGACCGCAACCGGCTCGCCGCCGCTACCGCGCAGATCAACGTCCGGTCGGTGCCGGTGCGTCCAGTACCAGCCGGTCGGTCGACTCCGCAGCGACTGCCCTGCGACCAGGGCGTCGACCGTCCCGCGTGCCACCTCGCCGCCGAACAGTTCGAGATCGTCCTCGGTCAGTGCCATCTCGGCGGCGGCGCAGCACAGATGCGGGCCGAGCACGTACGGGTTCGCCGGGTCCAGGACGGTGCGCTCCACCGGCCGGTCGAAGATCGCTTCGGGATGGTGCAGCAGGTAGGTGTCGAGCGGGTCGTCCCGTCCGACCAGTACACAGAGCGCCTCGCCCGCGCCGGTCCGCCCGGCACGGCCGGCCTGCTGCCACAGCGATGCGAGCGTCCCCGGGTACCCCGCCAGGACAACGGCATCGAGCCCGACGACGTCGACACCGAGTTCGAGGGCGGTGGTCGCGGCAAGGCCGAGCAGCTCGCCGCTGCGCAGCGCGCGCTCCAGCTCCCTACGCTCCTCGGCGAGATAACCGGCCCGGTAGGCGGCGACCCGGTCGGCGAGCGCCGTGTCCTCGGGCACCGCCTCGGCCACCGCGCGCCGGGCCATGCCGGCGACCAGTTCGGCACCCCGCCGCGACCGGGCGAACGCCAGCGTCCGTACGCCGCAGGTGACCAGGTCGGCGAGCAGGTCGGCGGACTCGCGCAGCGCCGACGTACGGACCTGCGCACCCCGCTCGCCGCGCGCGTCCTGCACCGGAAGCAGGGGCGGCTCCCACAGCACCACGGTGCGCGCCGCACGAGGCGAATGGTCCTCGGTGACCGCGCGGACCTCGACGCCGGTGAGCCGTGTCGCGGACTCCGCCGGGTCCGCCACCGTGGCCGAGGCCAGCAGGAACACCGGTTCGGCGGCGCCGTACCGGGCGACCATCCGGCGCAGCCGACGCAGCACGTGGGCGACGTGCGAACCGAACACGCCGCGGTAGGCGTGGCACTCGTCGATCACCACGTACCGCAGCCGTCGCAGGAAGCTGGCCCATCGCCGATGGCCGGGCAGCAGGCCACGATGCACCATGTCGGGGTTGCTGAGCAGCAGTCGCGCGTGCCGTCGGGCCCAGTCGCGCTCCTCGTTGGGGGTGTCGCCGTCGTAGCTGGCCACGGCCACCGCTTCGGTCGGCACGAGGGCGGTGATCGCCCGCAACTGGTCGGCGGCCAGCGCCTTGGTGGGCGCCAGGTAGAGCGCCGTTGCGCGTTCGTTACCGATCAACTCGGAGAGCACCGGCAGCTGGTAGGAAAGCGACTTCCCGGACGCCGTTCCGGTCGCGACGACCGTACTGACGCCGGACCGGGCCTGCTCGGCCGCCAGCACCTGATGCCGCCACGGTGCGGTGATCCCCTGGTCGCGGAGGGTCGCACGCAGACTGTCCGGTACCCACTCGGGCCAGCTCGTGGTCTGACCGGCGCGGGCCGGCAACTGGCGCAGATGGGTGACGGGTCCGGCTCCGTCGGTGCCCACTGGTCGACCGGCCGTCAGCCGCCCCAACAGATCCAGTGCGTCCACCGGCGAAACTCTGCCACGCCCCGAGCGCCGCCCCAAGGGGAGGGACGTCGGTAGAGTGCGCAGGTGGGTGCGCCGGAGGCCAGGTGGGCCGATGGTGGGGGAGGTTCTGGATGGAACTGTCATTGCAGACAGATACCGTGGCTGATCGCACAGTCCTGCAGGTCAGCGGCGAGATCGACGTGTACACGGCGCCGAAGCTCCGGCAACGGCTCGTCGAGCTCGTGGACGAGGACACTCGTCGACTGGTGATCGATCTCCGTGGTGTCGAGTTCCTCGACTCCACGGGACTCGGGGTGCTGGTCGGTGGGTTGAAGCGGATGCGTGCCCTCGGCGGCAGCCTGGTGCTGGTGTGCGCCCACGAGCGAATTCTCAAGATATTCCGGATCACCGGACTGGACCGGATCTTCACCATCGTGGAGTCCGTGGACCGGGCGCTGGAGGTCAACGACGCCGACCAGACAGGCCTGGACGGAGCCGCCCAGGACGGATCGACCGGAGATCGCGCTGCCCCTCCGGCCGCCGATCGGTAGCGGCGGTCACGAGGATGCCAACGGTTCGGCTGGGGTTCTCGCCGGCGCCGGCGCACGTACGCACCGCACGTCTTGTTGCGGTCGCAGTGGCACGCCGGGCGGGCGTGGCCGAGGAACTGCTCGACGAGGTACGACTCGCCGTGGGCGAGGCGTGCTCGCGTGCCGTCGCGCTGCATCGGCTGTACCAGCTGGCTGATCTCGTCGACGTGGAGATGACGGACGGTGTGCGATTCTCCGTCCGCGTGCTCGACCGTGGCCCCGCCGAGACGCGGGTTGCCGCAGGTAACCTGCCGGACCCCGTCGATCTCGTCGCGCACACCAACGAACTCGGCCCGTCGGAACCGTTCGGCGAGCCGTCCGTGACGGTCGGCATGGGCCTCGCGTTGCTCACCGGGCTCGTCGACGACCTTGAGGTCGCCCCACGCGACGGCGGCCGAGGCACCTCGGTCCGGATGTCCTGGCCGACCGGCTGAGGCAGCCGAGCATCGCGGGAGGCCGCACACCGCGCCGATGATCACCGCACTCCGGCGCCCGCCACCGCACCTCGCGTCACCGCACCTCCGGCCACCGCACCTCCGGCCACCGCACCTCCGGCGACTGGACCGCACTTCCGGCCCACCGCACCTCCGGCGACTGGACCGCACTACCGGCCCACCGCACCTCCGGCCACCGCGCCACGCCGCCGGCTCACGCCGCCGGGCCCGGGCACTCCCGTCCAGCCTCGGGTCGCGATGGCACGTCCCAGCGGATGGTCGTTTTGACCGACATGTGGGCGTGGTCGGGGTGACGGTGCGACCTCGCTCCGGCGTCATTCCGACCGCCTTGACCCTGCCATCGGCCGCGCGAGCGGTCGGACGGGTTCGGCGTGGCCGCTGCACACCGTGACGAAACTGAACGTGTCTGGCGCGTGACGGCGTCGATTCAGCCTGAGCCTGCCGCGAAGTCATCACCCTCGGTGACAAGTCCACGTGGACGAATCGCGGGACGTGCTAGGTCCGTAATGCCATTCGTATTAACACAGTGTTCTGGCACACACCGCTGGCCAGGGCATGCGTGTGAGGATGAGCACCTTCGGCCCGCTACACTCCGCGGGTTGCGGCAGGTGCCCGCCCTCGGTGGGTACCCCCGGCTCGGCCGCCCGGCCGACCGGATCCAGATCGCGGTACAGGAGGACCGATGGACACCAATCTCGCCAGTGGCGGCGAGACCCTGTCCTTGAGCGATGTATCCCTGACGGGCTCGAACCTTGTTTACGTGGTCATCGCTGCGGTGATCGCACTCGTAGCGTTGGGGTTCGCGGCCGGCTTGGTCAAGCTGGTACTCGCCAATGACCGGGGCACCCAGAAGATGCAGGAGATTGCTGGTGCCGTGCAGGAGGGCGCGTCCGCGTACCTCACGCGCCAGTTCCGCACTCTGGCGATCTTCGTTGTGGTTGCGCTGCTTCTGCTGCTGGCACTGCCGGTGAGCGACGGCGGCGGTTGGGGCATCCGGATCGGCCGGTCCGCGTTCTTCGTGGTGGGCGCTGTCTTCAGTTCGTTCATCGGCTGGGCCGGCATGTCGTTGGCGACCCGCGCGAACCTGCGGGTGGCGGCGGCGGCCCGGAGCACCCGTGAGGGCGCGATGAAGATCGCGTTCCAGACCGGTGGCGTGGTGGGCTTCATGACCGTCGGCCTGGGCCTGCTGGGCGCCGGCATCGTGGTCCTGATCTACCGGAGCGAGGCGCCCACCGTCCTGGAGGGCTTCGGCTTCGGTGCCGCGCTGCTCGCGATGTTCATGCGGGTCGGCGGCGGCATCTTCACCAAGGCGGCCGACGTGGGCGCCGACCTGGTGGGCAAGGTGGAGCAGGGCATCCCCGAGGACGACCCGCGTAACGCCGCGACCATCGCGGACAACGTGGGTGACAACGTCGGTGACTGTGCCGGCATGGCGGCCGACCTGTTCGAGTCGTACGCGGTCATGCTGGTAGCGGCGCTGATCCTGGGCCGTACCGCGTTCGGTACCGAGGGCCTGGTCTTCCCGCTGATCGTGCCGGCCATCGGTGTGGTCACCGCGATCATCGGTGTCTTCATCACCCGCCTGCGCAAGACCGACAAGAGCGGCATGGTCGCGATCAACCGCGCGTTCTTCACGTCGGCCGCCATCTCGGCGGTGCTGTGCGTGATCGCCGCGATGGCGTACCTGCCGGCGTCCTTCTCCCAGCTGCACGGCGTCGGGGACGCGCTGAAGAACGACCCGCACAACCCGCGGTTCGTGGCCATCATCGCGGTGGTCATCGGCATCGTGCTGGCCGCCCTGATCCAGGTGCTCACCGGGTACTTCACGGAGACCAGTCGGCGCCCGGTCCGGGACGTGGCCAAGACCTCGCTGACCGGCCCGGCCACGGTGGTCCTGTCCGGCGTGAGCCTGGGCTTCGAGTCGGCCGTCTACTCCGCGCTGCTGATCGGCGCCGCGGTGTACGGGGCGTTCCTGCTCGGTGGCGGAAGCATCGTGCTGTCGCTGTTCGCGGTGGCGCTGGCCGGTACCGGTCTGCTCACCACGGTCGGCGTCATCGTCGCGATGGACACCTTCGGTCCGATCTCCGACAACGCGCAGGGCATCGCCGAGATGTCCGGCGACGTCGAGGGCGAGGGTGCGCAGATCCTGACCGAGCTGGACGCCGTCGGTAACACCACGAAGGCGATCACCAAGGGCATCGCCATCGCCACCGCCGTACTGGCGGCGACGGCGCTGTTCGGGTCGTTCACCGACACGGTGCAGACCGCGGCGGCGAAGGCCGGTACCGCCGGCGTCGACGCGCTCGACCTGCAGCAGTTCAAGGGCGTGCTGAACGTCGCCAACCCCGCCAACCTGGTCGGTCTGATCGTCGGTGCCGCGGTCGTGTTCCTGTTCAGCATGCTGGCGATCAACGCCGTGTCCCGGTCCGCCGGTGCGGTGGTGTTCGAGGTGCGTCGCCAGTTCCGGGAGTTCCCCGGGATCATGGACGGCACGCAGCGGCCGGAGTACGGCAAGGTCGTGGACATCTGCACCCGGGACGCGCAGCGTGAGCTGATCACGCCGGGCATCCTGGCGATCTTCGCCCCGATCGTGGTCGGCTTCGGTCTCGGTGTCGGCCCGCTCGGCGCCTACCTGGCCGGCGCGATCGCGACCGGCATCCTGATGGCGATCTTCCTGGCGAACTCGGGCGGTGCCTGGGACAACGCCAAGAAGCTCGTCGAGGACGGCGTGCACGGCGGCAAGGGTTCCGCGGCGCACGAGGCGACGATCATCGGTGACACGATCGGTGACCCGTTCAAGGACACCGCCGGTCCGGCGATCAACCCGCTGATCAAGGTGATGAACCTGGTGTCGCTGCTGGTCGCGCCGGCCGTGGTGATGTTCTCGGTCGGTAAGGCGGAGAACACCGCGGTCCGGGTGACCATCGCGCTGGTGGCACTGGCGATCATCGTCGCCGCGCTGGTCGTGGCGAAGCGTCGCACGATCACCGTGGGCGAGGAGAACGGTGACAGCGGCAAGGACGCGAAGGAGCCCGTGAAGGCCTCCGCCTGACCTGGGTAGTACAGCCCGACCTGGGCAGTACAGCACGTGCCCCCATGGACCGGTTACCGTTCCGGTTCATGGGGGCACCTGCATGTCGTACGGGAGCCGGCCGCGCCGTGGCCGGTCTGGTGACCGCCGCCGTCCTGCTGGTCGGTGCGGCCGGGTGTGGCTCGGACGGGGTACCGCCGAGGACCTGGGCGAAGCACGTCTGCCAGGCGCTGCGGCCGTGGAGCGCGTCGATCAGCGACCTGACCGGCCGGACCCAGCGTGAGATGAGAAGTGTGACCACGCCGGCCCAGGCGAAGGCCAGCATCGTGGCGCTGCTCGACGCGGAGGCGCGGACCAGCAACCGGGCCCGGGACAAGCTGCTCGCCGCGGGCGTGCCGGACGTCGACGACGGCAAGAAGATCGCCGATCAGTTCTCCTCCGCGCTGCGCAGCGCGTCGCACTCGTACGGCACGGCCCGGGACGCGATCCGCAAGCTCCCCACGTCCGACGAGACGGCCTTCTACCAGGGCGTGACCCGGGCGATCGACGGGCTCAACCGGCACTACAACGCCGGTGCGCTGGACACCGACAAGGTGCGTTCGGCGGATCTGCAACAGGCGTTCGACGACGTACCGGAGTGCCAGTAGGCTCGGTGTCCGCGAGCCCAGGGGAGGGGCGAGGTGACCGATCCGCTGTTCACGTTGCCACCCGGGGAACCGGTGCATGCCGACCGCCCCGTGGCGTCGCGTCGTGTCCGGGCGGCCCCGGTGGCGCAGTCCTCGCTGTTCTCCGCCGAACTGGCCGAGCCGCGCCCCGCGGACCTGGCGGGGCTGCTCGCGGGCGCCGGCCAGGTGGTCCGGATGGGCGGCACCGCCCGGGTCTCCGTGGTGGTGGCCGACGAGTGGCGGGTGTCCGCGCTGCTGGCCGCGTTCGAGGAGCGCGGGCTGTCGGGCAGCCGGGTGCCGACGGTGGACGGCCACATCGGCGTCCGTACCGCGTTCTCCGCGCCGTTGGCGTCGCTGGCGGCGGGTTGGCTGCGCGGCACGGTGAAGCGGCCGCCGCCCGGGTTCCGGGCGGAGGGTCTGACGCTGCGGCTCTGGGCGCTGGCCGGCGGTCGCCGGGACACCCTCGGCTACCTGTTGCCGTTGCCGGCCGAGGACGCCGGCTGGCAGGACCTGCGTTCGGCGCTGCACGCCGCCGGCTTTCCCGCCGAGCTGTTGACCGCCACGCCCGCGCTACGGGTGGTGGGCCGCCGATACCTGGTGCCCCTCGCCGACATGCTGGGTCCGCCCCCGCCGGGCGCCGCAGACAACGCCTGGCCGACGTCCGGTTCCTGACCCGACGTCTCATGGTGTGGCCGCGACGGGGCACTGGTCACAGCCCGGCAGAGCTGGTCTGGCCGGTTGTGTGCCCACGATATTCTCACTGCGTCGTATGACATCGACTGTGAGGAATCGGCGTGGCTGTCCGGATCGACCATCCGGTACTGAGCGTGCTGCGCGACCGACGGGCGCAGGGTGACCGTGCCGACGGGTACAAGGTCGGCCTCGCGGTCCAGGGTGGCGGGATGCGTGGCGTGCTGTCCGGCGCGATGCTCACCGCTCTGGAGGATCTGGGATACGGCCGGGTCTTCGACGGCCTGTACGGGTCGTCGTCCGGTGCCCTCAACGGCGCGTACTTTCTCTCCGGCGACTCGTGGCGCAACCTCGCGGCGTACTACGACGACCTGACCAAGCCGGCGTTCCTGTCGGTGCGGCGGCTCCCGTCCGGGGTGATGGACCTGGACTGGGCGCTCGCCGAGGTGTTGTTCCGACGCAAGCCGCTGGACTTCCCCGCGGTGCTCGGGTCGGACACGCCGCTGCACGTCGCGATCACCCGGCTGGACCCGCCGGGCACCGAACTGCTGCGCGGCTTCGCGGACGCCGCCGAGCTGGTCCGGGCGCTGCGGGCGAGTTCGTGGCTGCCGCTGGTGGTACGGGGGACGGCCGACTACGGCGGCCCGGCGGTGGACGGCGCGATGCTGACCATCCATCCGTACCGGCTGGCGGTCCGGGACGACTGCACGCACGTCCTGTCGCTGAGCACCCGGCGCCCCGGCCGGGTCGCCGGACCGTACACGCCGACCGAACTGGGCCTCACCGCCGCGCTGGACCGGCTC
>JBAUUM010000403.1:0-5455 GCA_049582705.1 Actinocatenispora sp. | reverse complement strand
GGGGCAACGTGGCGACCGCGGCGAAGGCGGCGGTCGGTGCCGGCGCGCCGGACAGCACCGGCACCGCGGCGGCCACCGTGGAGGCCGTACGCGCCGACAACGGTGGCGTGACCGAGATGCCCCGGTTCGCCGAGCGTTCCTTCTGCTGCGGTGCGGGCGGCGCCCGGATGTGGATGGAAGAACGGATCGGCAAGCGGATCAACGTCGAGCGGGTCGAGGAGGCGCGCGGCACCGGCGCCAAGACGCTCGCGGTGGCCTGCCCGTTCTGCATGACGATGATGAACGACGGCGTGAACGCGACAAAGCCGGCCGACGTGGACGCCGACGACGACGTCGAGGTGGTCGACGTCGCGACCGTGCTGCTCCGTTCCCTCGACGGACGCGCGCAGCGGTAACCTGCTGCACGTGGACGACGGAGCCGGACAGGGCCGAGACAGCGGGGACCGCCAGGGTGGTGGCGGCCCCACCGGCCTCGACGGCCCGCAACGCAACGACGTGCCGATCAACGGCCGGGAGCCCCGGCTGTCCGCGCAGCCGACCGGCGCCGACGGGCCCGGGGCCGACGGCCCCGACCCGGAGGAACCCATCTGGGTCAAGCACCGGCCGCCGTTCTACTACCAGCCGCGGGTCGTACTGACCTTCCTGCTCGTCGTCGTCGCGATCGGCTCGATCGCGCTGTCGTCCCGGCACCCGAAGTTCCCGCCGCCGGCGAGCTGCACGCACCCGGCCGTCCGGGTCGGGGTCAGTCACGTCAAGACCGGCTACCCGCTCTACTGGGCGGCCACCGGCGGTGCCGGCCGGTACGCGGTGACCCTCGGCGCGTCCGCCGTCCGGGTCCGGGACGGCCAGGTGACTGTCACCGACACCGAGTCGATGGCCGGCAGGAAGGCGACGGTGGTACGCCAGCCGTCCCGGCTGACCGGCTGCCGCTGGCTCGGGCACCTCGACATGCCGATGCCGAGCGGCGAGTACAGCCTCCGGCTGTACCGGATCGACGGTGACCGCGCCACCCTGGTCGGCAAGACCCGCGTGGACTCCGACGGCTGACGCGTGGACCCCGCAACGGTTGCCCTCGGCGGCAGCACAATCGGCACGGCGCTGCCCCTCGCGGCGTTCGTACTGCTCACCGCGCTCAACGCGTTCTTCGTCGTGGCCGAGTACTCGCTGGTCACCGCGGACCGGGCGACCATCGAGCAGCAGGCCGCCGGGGGCGACCGGCGCGCGAAGATCGTGGTCGGCGCGTTCCGCCGGCTGTCGTTCCAGCTCTCCGCCGCCCAGCTGGGCATCACGCTCAGCGCCCTGCTGACCGGGTACCTGGCGGAGCCAGCCCTCGCCTCGCTGCTGGAGCCCGCCTTCCACGGCCTCGGCGGCAAGGCGGCCGCCAACATCGCCGCGGTACTGGCGCTGGTCATCGCGACACTGTTCTCCATGCTGTTCGGCGAGCTGGTGCCGAAGAACGCCACGCTGGCCCGCCCGATGGGCGCGGTCCGGGCCGTGACGCCGGTACTGCGCGGCTTCTCCGTACTGTTCGCCTGGCTGATCCGCCTCCTCAACGGATCGGCCAACGCGGTGGTACGCCGGCTCGGCGTGGAACCGCAGGAGGAACTGGCCAGCGCCCGCTCACCGGAGGAGCTGGGCCTGCTCGCGGCGATGTCCGCGCGGGCCGGCGCGCTGCCCCGCGAGACGGCCATGCTGCTGCAGCGGACCATCCGGTTCGGTGAGAAACGCGCGGCCGAGGCGATGACGCCACGCGTCGACGTCGCCGCGCTGCCCGCCGAGGCGACCGTCAGCGACCTGCTGGAACTGGCGGAGGAGTCGGGCCGCAGCCGCTTCCCGGTGTACGCGGACACCCTCGACCAGATCGTCGGCGTCGCGGTCATCACCGACGCGCTGGCGGTACCGCCCGCCCGACGCAGCGCGACCCTGGTACGCCGGGTGGCGCGCGAGCCGGTGTTCGTACCGGAGAGCCTGGACCTGGACGGGGTGCTGGAGGCCCTGCGGCGGGCCCGGCTCGACCTGGCCGTGGTGGTCGACGAGTACGGCGGCACCGACGGCGTGGTCACCATCGAGGACCTGGTGGAGGAGCTGGTCGGCGACATCGAGGACGAGTACGACCCGGCCCGGCAGGCCGACACCGAGGGGCTGGAGAGCGCGCCGCTGACCCCGGCCGGCGAGGCCGTCGACGTGACCGCGCCCGGCGTCGACCCGGCGCGGCTGCTCCCCGGGGTACTGCGGGAGGACGAGCTGGCCGAGCAGACCGGTTTCCGGCTGCCGGACGGGCCGTACGAGACGCTGGCGGGTTTCCTGATGGCGCAGCTGGGCCACATCCCGGTGGAGGGCGAGACGGTCCTGTACGACGACTGGGACTTCACCGTCACGTCGGTGGAACGGCGCCGCATCGAGCAGGTGCGGGTGCAGCCGCCGCCGGGCTGGGAGCCGCCGAGCGGCTACGTACCGGAGGCGGGTCGGGCATGAGCGTGGGCGCAGTGTTGATCATCGTGCTGCTGCTGGCCGGCAACGCGTTCTTCGTGGCGGGCGAGTTCGCCGTGATCGCGTCCCGCCGTACCCAGGTCGAGTCGCTGGCGGAGCAGTCACGGCGGGCCCGGTGGACCCTGTCCGCGATGCGGCAGGTGCCGTTGATGGTGGCCGGCACCCAGCTGGGCGTGACGATCTGCTCGCTGGGGCTCGGCGCCACCGCCGAGCCGGCGTTCTCCGCGCTGCTGGTGCGCCCGTTCGAGTGGCTGCACGTGTCGGAGCGGCTGACGCATCCGATCGCCTTCGTACTCGCCCTCGCGATCGTGACGTACCTGCACACGGTGCTGGGCGAGATGGTTCCCAAGAACCTCACCCTGGTCGGCCCCGAACGGGCCGTGCTGTGGCTGGCCCCGCCGCTGCTGCTGTTCTGCACGGTCACCAGGCCGGTACTGGTCGCCGTGCAGTGGGTGGCCCGGCTGATCCTGCGGGCGTTCCGGACCGAACCGCCGGACGAGACGAAGACCGTGTACACCGCCGAGGAGCTGGCCGGTCTGGTCACCGAGTCGCGTACCGAGGGCCTGCTGGAGGAGTCGGAGCACGCCCGGATCGCCGGCGCGCTGGCCCTGACCCGGCGCACCGCGCGGGACGCCCTGCGGCCGTGGCGCGAGGTGGTGACCGTACCGGACGACATCTCGCCGGCGGCGCTGGAACTGACGGCCACCCGTACCGGCCGGTCCCGGTTCCCGGTGGTGGCCCGGTCGTCCCGCCGGGTGACCGGCTTCGTGCACGTCAAGGACGTACTGCGGGTGACCGGGGAGGCCCGCCGTTCACCGCTGCCGGCCGAGCTGGTCCGGCCGCTGGCGGTCGTCCCGCCGGACCGCATCCTGGCCGACCTGCTGCTGGCGATGCGGCGGGACCGGCGGCACATCGTGCTGGTCGGCAGCGGCGGCGAACCGTTGGGCATCATCACGCTCGACGACGTACTGTCCGCCGTGGTCGGCGTGTCCGTGCCGACCCCCTGAGTCCCCCGCCGGCGCGGCGGCGGCGGGCGGCCGAGGTCAGAGCATGCGGCGCCGCTTCAGGTACGCGGTGAGGTCGTCGTACTCGCCGCTGTTGGCGAACATCGCGACGTTGCGGGCGGCGTCCAGCCAGGGACCCGTGGAGGGACGGATCTCCCGGAGCGCCTGCTCGAAGTCACGCTGCTCGATCATCCGGACCTTCCCGGTACTGATCGAGTCGTGCATCGCGTACTCGCTGGCGGTCTCGCACAGGTGCGCCAGGTCCGCGCCGGAGAAGTGTTCGGTCGACGCGACCAGCCGGTCCAGGTCGATGTTCGCGATCGGCCGGTCCCGCAGGTGGTAGTCGAGGATCTCCCGCCGCGCCGGCGCGTCCGGCGGGAGTACCAGGACCATCCGGTCCAACCGGCCGGGGCGGCGCAGCGCCGGGTCGACGTCCCACGGCGCGTTCGTCGCGGCAAGGACGAACACCTCGTCGTTGCCGCCCTCCATGCCGTCCAGTTCGGCCAGCAGCTGGTTGACGGTGGTACGCATCGCGCTGGACCCGGCCTTGCTGCGCTTGAGCGCGAGCGCGTCGACCTCGTCGAGGAACACCACGCACGGCGCGTTGCGCCGGGCGGCCAGGAACAGCTCGTGCAGGTTCCGTTCCGAGTTCCCGAGCCACATGTCCAGTACGTCCACAATGGACACCGACAGGAAGGACGCGCCGACCTCACCGGCGACGGCACGGGCCAGGAACGTCTTGCCGCAGCCCGGCGGCCCGTACAGCAGCAGGCCGCCGCGCAGGCCCTTGCCGTACAGCCGGCGGAGTTCCGGATTGCGCAGCGGGCTGAGGAAGGCCAGTTCCAGGCGGTTCTTGACGTCGACCATGCCGCCGACGTCGGCCATCCGTACCGTGCTGACCTCGATGTCGAACACCCGATCGTCGCCGCCGTCACCACGCGCCGGCACCGTGTCGTCGGCGCCGACCGGTTCGGCCGAGGTCGGCACGAAACGCGGCGGCGACACGTCGGACAGCTCGTCCTCGTACGCGTTCCAGTCGACGCCGCCGGCCTGCGTCGGCGGACTGATCGCCGCGCGCATCAGGGCCTGAGCCTTCTCGTCCTGCGGATCCTGCTGGAGCAGGACGCTGACGTGCGTGATGGCTTCGCCGTTGCGGCCCGCGGCGACCAGCAGCTCCGCCAGGTGCAGCCGCAGCCTCAGGTCGTCCGGGCAGGCCCGCACGGCCGTGGCCAGGCTCTCGATGAGTTCCGGATCGGTCACGGCGTCTCCCTCCCGCGCGGCATGCTACGCCCGACCACCCGGCCGAAGAGCCGGACCACCCAGGCGACGAGCCGCCCGAACTGGATGACCACACCCAGCATGATCAGCATGACCGGGAGGACGACCCACCCGGCGACCGGGGCCAACCACCCGTCCGGCAGCACGGTCAGGGCGACCACGGCCACGACGTTGACCAGCCACCCGACCGACAGCGGGGTGAACAGCCAGCGGGCCGCCCGCCACCCGCGCCCCAGCGGGCGCACCCGGGTACGCCGGACCCGGCGCAGGTACCACCCGTACGCCAGGCAGCCCGGCACCCCGAGGGCCGCCCGCAGCCACCAGTCCGGCGTCGGATCGGCGCCGAGCACCAGGAGGGCGGCCAGTACGCAGCTGCCCCAGAACAGCCGGAACAGCGTGTACGTCTGCCAGCTGTCCGGGTCGCTGAGCGGGCTGCCGGTGTCCTTCAGCGGTCGGCGGCGCTCGGACCACCGGTCGGTGGCCAGTACCCACACCACGGTGCCGATCATCAGGACGAGAGTGGCCGCCATCAGGAGCAGCGGGATCAGCACGTCGTCCGGGTCGTCGGGCAGGTCGACGGCCAGCGCGGAGGTCAGGCCGGCGGCGACCGCACCGACGCCGAGCAGGCCGGTGGACCAGGCGCGGGACCGGAACCGGGGATCGGTCCGCAGCCATCCCCGGGC
>JBAUUM010000402.1:0-2798 GCA_049582705.1 Actinocatenispora sp. | reverse complement strand
ACGCATCAGCGCGAACCCGAGCAGGTTGGTGCCCCGCCAACCGGACACGTCGGCCGCCCGCGGATCCGACGCGGCGAGCCCGATCCCCCAGACCCGGTCGACCGGGCTCGCCTCGACCAGCACCGAGTCCCCGGTACCGAGCAGGTACGTCCGAAGGTCGGGATGCTGACCGAACTTGGCCACGCTGCCGGCGACCACCAGGTCGAACCGGGCGGCCACCCAGGTCTGCTCGTCGTACCCGCGGACCCGGCGGCCCGCCGCCTTCGCGTCCGCCGGCGTCACCGCGGCCAGCGCCCGCTCGGCGTTCTCCTCGTCACCGAACAGCCGCGCCTTGCCGGCCATCATGTAGTGCTCGGCGGTGGCGTACCGCTCCCCGTCGACGACGAACGGCGCCGGCCACCACTGGCTCAGGCATCCCGGCCCGACGCTGCCGTCGCGCTGCGGCCGGTGCCCCCAGAAGTACAGGTATGTCGGTTGGCCGCCGGCCTCGACCACGGCGCGCAGCTCGTCGACGCTGTACGGCAGGGGAATCGTCTCGGACATGCCGAGCAGGGTGCCAGAAACCCACCCGCCGGCACCACCGTCTTTGCCGTCGGCACGATGGGGCGGCCGTCTCCGCGCGGTGTGCCACCGGGCCGGTCGACGGCGGCGGAAAAGGTGTGGCGTGGCACACCCGGAACGTCGACGATGGCGGCATGACCTCCCAAGACTCCGCCGAACCCACGACCAGTCGCTGGACCAGGGCCACGGTCTACGCCGACATGTGGGTCGATCCCGCCGACGACGCCCGCGAGGGCGGGCCGTCGCTGGGCGACGAACGGACCACCCTGCTGGAATATCTGCGCACCCAGCGGATCACGCTGGAGATGAAGTGCGCCGACCTGGACGCCGACGGCCTCGCACGGCGCTCCGTACCGCCCTCGACCATGTCGCTGCTCGGGCTCGTCCGGCACATGGCCGAGGTCGAACGCAGCTGGAGCCGGCGCATCATGTCCGGTCTGGACGTACCGAAGCTGTACTGCACCGCCGAGGACCGGGACGGTGACTGGAACGGCGCCGTCGCGGACCCCGACGTCGTCGCCGAGGCCTGGCGGGCCTGGCGGGAGGAGTGCGCGTTCACCGACCGGTTCGTCGCGGAGACCCCCGACCTGGGCGTCGCCGACATCCGCGACGGGCACATCTCACTGCGCGAGGTGCTGGTGCACCTGATCGAGGAGTACGCGCGGCACAACGGCCACGCGGACCTGATCCGCGAACGGGTCGACGGGCGGGTCGGCCAGTAGCGCCACCCGTCACGTCGTGCCGCCCGGCGTCCGGGTTGCCTCGTTGCGGGAACACACCCAGGCGGCGAACGCCTCGACCGCATCCACGACCCGCTCGAACCTGAGCGAATGGAACAGGTCGAACGAGTGCTGAGCGCCGGGCAGCTCCGCGTACACGACCGGACCGGTCGACACGGCGCGCAGCTCGTCGACGAAGCTCCGGGCGCCCTCCACGAGCGCCACGGTGTCCCGGTCTCCGTGCACCACCAGGAACGACGGCGCGTCGGGCCGCACGTACGCCGCGGGCGACGACGGTGGGCCACCGGAGTCGATCGGGCCGTAGTACCCGTTCAGGCCGATCGCCGCGGTGACCGACGTGTCCACCTGCTCGAAGCCGGGCTGGAACGTGGGATCGCCCGGCGTGAGGGCGGACATCGCGGCGAGGTGGCCGCCGGCGGAGCTGCCCGCCACGAACACCGTCGCCGGGTCGGCACCGTACTCGTGGCCGTGCTCGCGCACCCAGGCGATGACCCGTTTGGCGTCGATCAGGTGCTCGGGGAAGCCCACGGCGGGGCTCAGCCGGTAGTTCGCGCTCACGCACACCCATCCCTGGCTGGCCAGCCGGTAGAGCAGCGGCAGGGACTGGGTGTTCTTCCGGCCGCCCTCGAAGTGCCCGCCGTGCAGGTGGATCAGCACCGGACCGCCGGTCGGCCGGGAACGGTGCCGGTACACGTCGAGCCGGTGCCGACGGCCCGCGTCTCCGTAGCTGAGGTCGGCGATCCGATCGACGTCGTGCCGGCGGCGGAACATCGGCCGCAGCAGGATGCGGCCCAGCGGCAGGCGGCGTCGCAACCGCGCGGCCCGGCCCGCGTCGAGGGTGTCCCGCCAGCCCGGTCCGAGTCCCGTCGCGAGCGCCCGCTCGAGCACCGGCCCGGCCCGCAGCCCGCGCCGGGCGATCACGCCGAGGCCGACGGTGGTGAGAACCGCCAGGCCGAACCCGGCCCAGCCGCCCGGTGAGTCGAGGTCGTCCTGGGCAGCGGCCAGCGCCGTCGAGGCGACCAGCCAGTAGCAGACGACGAACGGCATCTCGTTGAGTACGAGGCCGAGCCGGAAGCTCAGGGCGGCAGCGAGGCCCGGCCGGCGCAACGGCGCCAGGGCCGCCACCGTGCACACGGCGGCGAGAAGGACGGTCACCAGGTAGCCGACGGGCATGGCTCGCTCCACTGTTCGTGTCGAACGGACGTTCCGGGGGCCGGTTCCGACCGAGGGCCGACACCGTCAGGCGGTGACCCGCCGACGCCCCAGCCCGAGGATCAGTACCGCACCGACGACCAGGTGCATCCCGGCCAGCCACGCCGCACCGGCGCTGTCGACGGCGCTGCCGAGCGGCCCGGCCAGCGACAGCGCGAGCACCACGGCGGCAACGGGGATCCAGACCCGTGCCGGATGCGCCAGTACCCGGTCCAGTACCGCGCGCAGCGCCCACGCCGCCAGCCCGGCGACCAGACCGGCGACGACGACCGCGACCGGGCCGAC
>JBAUUM010000401.1:0-10874 GCA_049582705.1 Actinocatenispora sp. | reverse complement strand
GCCATGTCGCGCAGGGCGTCTGCCCTGGTGCCGTCGACGGCCACCCGGTTGAGCGCGCTGTCGTAGCGCCGGCGTTGCCCCTCGACGAGGTTCCCGATCCGCTCCCGCAGATCCTTGCGGGCCACCTCGGCCAGTCGGCGTACGACCGGATCCGCGAGAACCGTGTCGACCATGTCCCGCTCGGTGCCGACGTCCTTGGCGCGGGCCGGCGCGATCAGGACCGCGACCAGCACGAGCAGCCGCACGGCGTGCAGCGTGTACGTGGTCTGTCGGGCCACCGACTGCTGTCCGACGTCGTCGCGTACCAGGTCGAGCACCGCGTCGAGCCATTCGGTGACGACCTCGTCCGAACCGGCGGTGGCATCGTCCACATCGGACAGGAGAGCGGCGCCGGCGGGCAGGCGTTCCCAGTCCTCGGCGGTACGTTGGGCGGCCTGGGCGAGCGTCTCGCGTACCAGGGCCCGCAGTGCGGCCCCGACCGCGGGCACCGTCTGCTTTCCGGGCACCGAGCGGCCGGCGAGGGTGACCCCGAGCTGGTCGCGGAGCCGGCCGGAGCGCGACTGCACGGCCCGGAGCAGCTCGCCACCGGCGACCATCTCCTCCCACCGGGCCAGCAGTTCACCGGTGAGCAGGCCACCACGTCGTACCATGTCATCCACAGTGGACAGTGCGGTCCGGTGCGCCTCCCGGGCGGTGACCCGCAGGCGCTCGGCGACGCGGCGCTGCTCGGCGGATTCCTCGGCCAGCAGGGTGATCCGCTCCGGCAGTGTGGCGAGTACGCCGTCGAGCGTCTGACCGGCGAGCGCGCCGCGCAGCGGAACGTCCGCCGCCAGCCGGATGAACCAGTCGCGCAGCGACGCGACGGCCTCCTCGGGCAGCAGGCCGTCGTAGTCGAGGGCCGACTCGGGCACGTCGAAGATCGGGGCGTCGGCGAGGCCCTCGCCGTCGAGGAGCTGGCTGATGTGCCGGTGCACGACCCGGTCGGCGCCGCCGGGCACCCGGTCGAGTACGACGGCGATCTGGGTGCCCCGTTCGCGGGCCGCGTGCAGCGCCTGCCACGGCACCTCGTCGGCGTACCGGTTGGCCGTGGTCACGAACAACCACAGGTCGGCGGCGCCCATCAGTTCGGTGGCGAGGGTGCGGTTGGCGGCCACCACGGAGTCGATGTCGGGCGCGTCGAGCAGCGCAAGCCCGGGCGGCAGCGACGGCGCCGCGACGACCTGCAGGTGCCGGCCTCCCGACGTGGGCGCGTTGGCCGCGCGGGAGAAGGTCGGCAGCAGGTAGAAGCGGGTGAACCAGGAGGCGTCCGCCGGGTTGGCCACCAGGACGGGCGCGCGGGTGGTCGGACGCAGCGCGCCGGCCTCGCTCACCCGGGCCCGGACCATGCTGTTGACCAGGGTGGACTTACCGGCGCCGGTCGGCCCGCAGACCACCATGAGCAGCGGTCCGGTGAGCCGGTCGAGTCGCGGCTGCACGTAGTCGTCGAGCTGGTTGACCAGGCCGCGGGCGGTGCGCGTCGCCTCCTCGGCACCGTTCGTGGCCAGTCCGAAGCGGCACCCGGCCACCAGTTCGCGCAGCCTGCGCAGCATGGCACCGAGCGTCTCGGTGTCCCCTACGCCGGACACGGACCGGTTCCAGGTGGCGGGACCGGCCCACGGGGCGTCCCGCACCGCCGGTCGTTCGGGGTCCGTGGGCACGGCTGAGCGCACCAGCTGTGGAGACTCCGTCCGACGCGCGGAACCCCCGGCGTGGGCGTCCGACGCCGAACGGGCACTGTCCGGCGCGGCCTGCTGACCGTTCCGGACCGAGTCATGGTCTCCGGCTGGTGCGACGCCGGTGCCCCCCTGCGTCGTCACGGCTCAAGGGTGCCCGATTGGCGATCGGGACGACAACGCACACGCCACGCGGGGGGATGGGTTTCCCGTCGAGAACGTCCATGATTTCGGAAAAGATACACGAAAATATCCTAAGATGGACAGCGTCTCTGTTGCTGTCGACAGCGAAGACACCACCGCCGTGTCCGGTTCGACCTACGGCGGGGGGTACGCTGCCGACCCCGACAGAGCGCACTGGGGGATTCGTCGTCCAGGCGTGTCATGGTGATGACATCGAGTGAGGGCCGCCTGTGCGACAGTGCAAGGGTACCGAAGGAGCCTATATCTCTTAAAAGGTATTATTGGTCGTTTTCCACTAGCGGGGCTAGGTCGAAACCATGCACTCCAGAAGAAACCAGGTCCTCGGCGACGGTGCGGTACCCGAGCCGACAGGACAGACTCGCGTCGGCACGGACACGCAGCCGGAGACCACCGCCCCACCGGTACGTGCCGCGGATCCCGTGGCCGTCACCCGCGAGCAGGGGCTCGCCGCGATGACGACAGCCTACCGGCAGCTCAGCGGTACGGTCGCGAACCGTTCCGACAACGACCTCATGCGGCCGACCCGCTGCACCGGCTGGGCCGTCATCGACGTCCTCTACCACGTACTGCTCGACGGGCAGCGCGCGCTCATCGCCCTCGCCACGCCCGAGGACCGCCTCGCGGACACCGACTACGTGACCTACTGGCGCGAGTTCGCCGGCGCGAAGCGGCCCGGCACCCGCGAGCACGCCCGGGCGGTACGCATCGCGGCGTCCGCCTTCCGCCCGCGCACCCTGATCCAGCTGTGGGAGGAGACCTCCGGCGCGGCGATCCGGGCCGCGCGGACCACCGCCGCGGACAGCCGGCTCATCACCCAGCACCATGTCCTCACCCTGCCGGACCTGCTCGCCACGTTCGCGGTCGAGGCGTGCCTGCATGCGATGGACATGGCCGTCGACCTCCCCGGCTCGCCCGACCCCGACCCGGAACCGCTCGCGCTGGTCCGCCGGACACTGGACGGCCTGCTGGGCGCCGGCGTCTCCCGCCCGGACTGGACCGACGAGCAGTACGCGCTCAAGGGCACCGGCCGGCTGCCGCTCACCGACGGGGAGCGCGCGATCCTGGCACCGGTCGTCCACCAGTTCCCCCTCTTCGGCTGATCCACCGACCCGCACGGCCAGCGCCCCTCGCTGTCGCCGCCGCTCACGGGCGCCGCCCCGCACTGTCGCCGCCGCTCACGGCGCTGCGGCGGGAACCCGCCTCGCCCTCCGCGGGCGCGCCCACCGGGCACCGGAAACTGGCTTCGGACAGCTAGCGTCGAGGTGGATCCCTCACCCCGGAAAGCCAGGTAGACCGTGACTCAACCCCCGTACGACCCCACCGGATACCAACCGGCGCCCGGCCAGCCCGGCTACGGGCAGCAGCCACCCGTCGGCCAGCAGCCCGGCTACCCCCCGGCCGGTCAGCAGTTCCCGCAGCCGGACCACGTCTGGCAGCCGCCGAGCGAGTCCACCGGCTTCGACAATCCCCAGGTCTCCGCGCAGCCGGCCTACTCCGGCCCGCCCGCGCCCGACCCCGCGTACGGCCAGCCGGGACCCTACGGGCCGCCCGGCCAGTACGGCCAGCCCGCGCCGTGGGCGCAGCCGCAGTCCGGCCCGCCCGGATTCCCGACCGGCCCCGGCTACCCGCCGGGCATCGGATACCCGCAGCAGCCCGCGCCCAAGAGCAACAAGGGCCTGCTGATCGGCGGCCTGGTCGGCGGTGGCGCGCTGATCCTCGTACTGGCCATCGTGGTGTCCGTGGTCGTGTTCCTGCACCGCGACGAGCCCACCGCCCCGGCCGCCGCCGGCAACTCCACGTCGAGCGCGCCGTCACCCGACGACTCGGCCAGCGCGGCTCCGAGCGAGACGGCCGACGCGACCGGCTCGGGCGGCACGTACACCGCGCCGAGCACGCTCGCCGACCACGTCGACTGGTCGGTGTGGACGAAGAAGTACGGGGAGCAGACCGGCGATCCGGCGGAGGACTCGGCGGGCAGCGGCGACGAGAAGACGGTGGTGTGCACCGCGTCGTTCGGTGACTACAGCTCCGACACCGCGATGGTGTCCATCGCCGCGTCCTACTACTCGTCGGCCAGCAGCGCGGAGAGCGGCTACAAGTACGTGCACGACGACGAGGCACCGCAGGTCGCGAAGGAGGACACCGTCAAGGAGGTCGACGGTCTCGGCCAGAAGGCGTACGACTACGTCTCGTCGGTGGGCTCCGAGAGCAGCATGGCGCGGGTGGAGCTGTACGTGCTGGACGGCAACCTGCTGCTCAAGATCTCCCCGCTCGTACTGCACGGTGACGACGGTTCCTGGTCGGACGACGACATCGACGGACTGCGCACGATGGTGGAGGACGCCGCCAAGGGCACCCTGGCGAAGCTCGCCTGACTCCCGTCGGGGCCGCTGGCTGGGACGATGGCCCCGCTCGCCTCGCCGTCGACGGGCCGAGGGGCTAGCGTCGGGTCGTCGACGGCACGGCGCGTGGATGGGACACGGCATGACGGAGCTACGCAGTCACCAGTGGTTCGGCGAAGAGGGACGGAACGGGTTCATCCACCGTTCCTGGATGCGTAACCAAGGTTTCTCGCCGGAGGTGTTCGACGGCCGGCCGGTGATCGGCATCTGCAACACCTGGTCGGAGCTGACGCCGTGCAACGCACATCTGCGCCGGGTGGCGGAGTCGGTCAAACGCGGCGTCTGGCAGGCGGGTGGGTTCCCCGTCGAGTTCCCGGTGATGTCGCTGGGTGAGCCGCTGCTGCGGCCGACCGCCATGCTGTTCCGCAACCTGCTCTCGATGGACACCGAAGAGTCACTGCGCGGTAACCCTGTGGACGGGGCCGTACTGCTCGCCGGCTGCGACAAGACCACCCCGGGCACCATCATGGGCGCCGCCAGCGTCGACCTACCGACCATGGTGGTGACCGGCGGCCCCATGTTGAACGGCAAGTTCCGCGGCTGCGACATCGGCTCCGGCACGGCGGTCTGGCAGCTCACCGAGGACCTGCGCGCCGGCCGGATGACCCCGGAGGAGTACCTGGACGCCGAGTCCGGCATGTCCCGCAGCAACGGACACTGCATGACCATGGGCACCGCCTCCACGATGGCCTGCATGGCGGAGGCGCTGGGGCTGCAGCTGCCGGGTTCCGCGGCGATCCCGGCCGTGGACTCCCGGCGGTACGCGTTCGCCCAGCGCGCCGGCCAGCGGATCGTCGAGATGGTCGCCGAGGACCTGACGATGTCGACGGTCGTGACCCGCGCATCGTTCGCGAACGCGGCGCGCGCCAACGCCGCGCTCGGCGGCTCCACCAACGCGATCATCCACCTGCTGGCCATCGCCGGTCGGCTCGGCATCGAGCTGACCTTGGCCGACCTGGACGTCTGGGCGCGGGACATCCCGTGGCTGGTGGACCTGCAGCCGTCGGGCCGGTACCTGATGGAGGACTTCTACTACGCCGGCGGCCTGCCCGCGGTACTACGCGAGCTGCTGCCCGTACTCGACGCGGACACCATGACCGTCACCGGCCGCACCCTGGGGGAGAACGTGGCCGCGGCGCCCCGGCACGGTGAGGTGATCCGCCCGTACGACGAGCCGCTCGGCGTGGGCGCCGGCACCGCCGTACTGTCCGGGAACCTCGCCCCGGACGGCGCGGTGATCAAGCAGTCGGCGGCCTCCGAGCGACTGCTGCAGCACCGCGGCCGGGCCCTCGTCTTCGCCTCGATCGAGGAGTACGACGTCGCGAAGGACGACCTCGACCTCGACGTGGACGCCGACACGGTACTGGTCCTGCAGAACTCCGGGCCGCGCGGTTACCCGGGCATGCCCGAGGTCGGCAACATGGAGCTGCCGAAGAAGCTGATCGACGCCGGCGTGCAGGACGTGGTCCGGATCTCGGACGCGCGGATGTCCGGCACCGCGTACGGCACGGTGGTGCTGCACGTGGCGCCGGAGGCCGCGGTCGGCGGGCCGCTGGCCCTGGTACGTACCGGCGACTGGATCGAACTGGACGTGCCGGGCCGCCGGCTGCACCTGGACGTGCCGGACGACGAGCTGGCCCGGCGTCGGGAGTCGTGGCAGCCGCCCGAGCGCTCGTACGACCGGGGCTACGCCCGGCTGTACGTGGACCACGTGATGCAGGCCGACCGCGGCTGCGACCTGGACTTCCTGACCGGCGGTTCGGGGTCGACGGTGGCCCGGCAGTCGCACTGATCGGGGCCCGGACGCACCAGGCGGTACGGCGGGCACCACTGTGACCAAAGCGTGACGTTTCCTGGACGGTGGCGTTGTATCCGCCGGAGGGTACATGGACACGTTCGCCTTGTCGTTGCTGCCGGCCGCCGCCGAGGCGGGCCTGGACACCACCACGGTCAGCCGGAACCTGCCGCTGTTCCGCCGCGACGTCGGCCGGCGCGCCACCACGCTCGCGGTGGTCCGGTGCACGGAGCGGAACCATCTGGTCCGGTCCGGCCTGGTACTGCTCATCACCCGGCAACGTCTCGTGGTGACCCGGCGGACGAAACTGCTGCACCGGGTGCTGCCGCACCTGTCCGCCGGGCTCTCCGAACTGTCGGACGTCACCTGGTCGCCCAACCCCGGGCAGCTGCGCATCGACCTCCAGTTCCGGCTGCGCGGCCGCGAACACCACCTACGGGTCCGGCCCGGCCCGGGCCAGCTCGGCCGGCTGGAGGCCACGTTCGAGGTGGCGCTCGGCGGCCGGATCCCGCGCCAGCGCTGACATCGGTCCGGACTGCGTGGTGCGGCAGCGTGGCATGTGCGGCGGTGGAGTCGGACCGGGCGGCGTGGCGCCGCAGCGCGACACGAGCGGTGGCGGGAGCCGGGGCGGCCCACCCGCCCCGGCCGTCCCCGATCAGGCGCGGTGCCGGCCCGACCGCATCCGGCGGCGGGAGCGGACCAGCAACGCGAAGATCATCAGCGCGACCGCGATCATGACCGCGCCCGCGATCGACAGTTGCCGGGCGTTGAGCCGCGAGGCCATCTCCATCGTGGTGCTCTCGCCCGCCTGGTCGGGGAAGGTGAGCCGGCCGTGTACGGTCCGCTCCACCCGACCGCTGGCGAGCCGCAGCGTGGCCCGCCACGGGCCGTCCGGCAGGGTACGGGTCACCGGGAACCGCACCCGGGCACTGTCTCCGGGTGCGAGAGTCTCGACGGACTGGATCCGGAACGGGCCGGCCCGCAGGGCACCCGGACCGCCGGAGAGCACCAGCGTGCCCCCGATGTCCAGGGCGCGTTCGCCGGTGTTGCGCACCCGCGCCGCCAGGACCGGCCGGCCGCCCTTGCCGCGTACCGCCCGCAGGTCCGACACGGCGAAGTTGGAGACGGGCTCGCCGCCGGGGCCGACGTCGATGTACATCCGGACGCCGACCCGGCTCACCAGCCTGATGCTGCCCGGAATCTCCCGGCGGGTGCTCGCCGTCTCGGCCCAGATCACGCCGTAGCGTTCCCCGTGCGAGGCCCGGCGCGGTACCCGGATCGTGGCCCTGGTGTCGATCGACTGCCTGGGTTGCAGGGTGAAGCGCCCGGGCCTGATGCTGACCCAGCTGGTCAGCTCGTTGCCCTGATGGTTCTGCCCGAAGACGAAACGGCCGTGCGCGATGCTGGCGGACCCCGCGAACATCGTGACCGGCATCCGCTGCCGTGACGAGTTCACCACCCGGATCCGCCGTCTGATCGTGTCGCCGGCGACACGTGGTCGACGATGTAGACGAACGCTCGGGGATCGTCACGCCGGTTCGCCGGGATCTCCAGGAGTTGGATGCCGATGCGTTCCCTGCCGTGCCGGTGGGCGGGTGTGCCGCCGCTGGACGGGCTGGGACCACCCTCCGACGCCAGTGCCGCGGCGGGCACCAGCGTCGGAGCGAGCAGCACGAGTGCGGCTGATGCGATCAGACGACGCACGGATCAGGCCACCTGGTGCGTGATGGTGCCGGTGTACGTGCCCGCCACCGCGGCGGCCGGGATGTTGACCTTGACGTCCGGGTTCCAGGTGGCGAAGTTGTTGCCGACGCCGGCGGTCAGCGAGTACGCGGTCCGGGACGTGCCCAGGTCCTGGCAGGTCAGCAGCTGACCGGGGGTGAAGACGCCCAGGGGCTGGTGGCCGTGGCGAGCCCGGACAGGTAGCAGATGTTGCTGTTCGCCACGGTCTCGGCAGGTGTGCCGCCGCCGGTGGTGAAGGCGGTCGAGGTCACCGTGGTGGTCCACGCGGCGACGAGCGCGCCCCGCGCGTCGGTCACGGTGACGGGTCCCAGCAGGGCGTGGGTCGAGCCGCCGGCCGCGCCGGTGCCGAGGTCCGCGCTGACCGGCACCGTGATCGACATTTGTCGTCAGGGCGTACGTTCCCGCTGGTGACGAGCGACGGGCCGACCACTGCGGTACGACCCGCAATCACGGACAGTGGCCAGCGGCCGGAACGCCCCCGGAGCCCGGCCGGTGCCGTACCCACGGTCGGCGGGGCCTGGTGCGGCTCCCGGAATCGGGTATGGTGGCGGCGTGCTGCGGATGTATCGGTGGTTTATGTCGCCGGCCCTGGATGGGGTCGGGCGCGCCGCCGTGAGCTGACGCCACACACCATCCAGAGCCGGCAAAGGCAGGGGAGTCTCCCCTGCCTTTCGCATTCTGTGCAGCAGGCCGGCCGGGTGGTACCGCGTGTGGCCTGCGGAAAGGTCAGAATCATCATGGAACGGATACGTGACCGCCGCATCGACTCGGTCCGGCCGCTGGTGCAACCGGCGCTGCTGGCCGAGGAGCTGCCGCTCACCGAGACGGCCGCCGAGACCGTGCAGGCCGGCCGCGAGGCGGTCACCCAGGTGCTCTCCGGCGTCGACGACCGGCTGCTGGTCATCGTCGGCCCATGCTCGGTGCACGACCCCGAGGCCGCGCTCGACTACGCCCGCCGGCTCGCCGCGCTGACCCCGGAACTCGCCGACGACCTCCAGATCGTGATGCGGGTCTACTTTGAGAAACCGCGCACCGTCGTCGGCTGGAAGGGCCTGCTCAACGATCCGCACCTGGACGGCAGCTACGACGCCAACCAGGGCCTGCGGATCGGCCGCCGGCTGCTGCTGGACATCAGCGAACTGGGCCTGCCGGTCGGCTGCGAATACCTCGACCCGATCCTGCCGCAGTACCTCGCCGACGCCGTGAGCTGGGGCGCGATCGGCGCACGTACCGCCGAGAGCCAGGTGCACCGGCAGCTTGCGTCCGGTCTCTCCATGCCGATCGGGATCAAGAACGGTACCGACGGCGGGGTGTCCGTGGCGATCGACGCGGTCCGCGCCGCCTCCGTACCGCACGTCTTCCCGGGCATCACCGAACACGGCGTCGCGGCGATCATGCAGACCGCCGGGAACCCCGACTGCCACGTCATCCTCCGCGGCGGCCGGTCCGGACCGAACTACGCCGCGGAACACGTCGAGGTGGCCCTGGACGCGCTCGGCCGGGCCGACCTGCCGCAGCGGCTGATCGTCGACTGCAGCCACGGCAACAGCAGCAAGGACCACCGCCGGCAGCCGGTGGTCGCCGAGGACATCGCCGGCCAGCTCTCCGACGGGCAGCGCGGCATCGTCGGCGTCATGCTGGAGAGCTTCCTCGCCGACGGCCGGCAGTCGCTGCCACTGGAGGGCGGAACCGGGCAGCTCGCCTACGGGCAGAGCGTCACCGACGCGTGCCTCGGCTGGGACGCCACGGTGCCGGTACTCCGGGACCTGGCCGCCGCCGTCCGGGCCCGCCGCGCGCGCCTGCGTACCGGCGCGCTGGCCGCCGGCCGTCCATGACCCCAGCGACCGGCCGGGGTCTGGTCCTGGTCATCGAGGACGAACCGCACATCGCCGACCTGATCCGGATGTACCTCACCCGGGACGGGTACGGCGTGCAGTGCCACGGCGACGGCGAGACGGGGCTCGCCGCCGTGCATCGGGACCGGCCCGTCGCCGTGGTGCTGGACATCCGGCTGCCCGGCATCGACGGCACCGAGGTGTGCCGGCGGCTGCGGGCCGAGGACGACTGGACCCCGATCCTGTTCCTCACCGCGGCCGACGACGAGGTCGACCGCATCATCGGCCTGGAACTCGGCGCGGACGACTACCTGACGAAGCCGTTCAGCCCGCGCGAACTGGTGGCCCGGGTCCGGGCGGTACTCCGCCGAACCGCCGGCGCGTCGCAGGCGCACCGGGTGTGCCGGCTCGGCGAGGTGGTCCTGGACCCCGAACGCCGCCGCACCACCGTCGCCGGGAACCCGGTACACCTGACGACCACCGAGTTCGACCTGCTCGCGCACCTGATGGCCCGGCCCGGCCGGGTGTACACCCGGGACGAGCTGCTGGCCGCGGTCTGGGGCTACTCGGCGCAGGCCGGCACCCGTACCGTGGACGTCCACGTGGCCCAGATCCGCGGCAAGCTGGGACGGGCCAGCCCCATCCGGACCGTACGGGGCGTCGGCTACGCGGCGGAGGGCGACCACGGATGAGCCGGTACCCCAGTGGCATCACGGCCCGGTCCGTGCTGGTCACCTGCACGGTCGCGCTCGTCGCGGTGCTCGTGACCGCGGTGGTGGCGCTGCCGCTGGCCCGGTCCGCCGCGACCCGGCAGGCCCGGGACAACCTCGCCGAGCAGTCCGACATGGTCGCCGCGCTGATGACGGTGCGCGCCGACCGGCCGCTGCTGGCCCAGCGGGTCGCCCGCAACCTGCGCCGGTCCGGCATCCGGCTCTCCCTCGTCACCGACGGCGCCGCGGACCGGCAGTGGGTACCGCAGGACGTGGCCCGTGAGGTGACCGCCGGCCACTCCGTGACCAGGCCGGTCGGTCTCGGCCACCGGCAGGTCATGCTCGTCGCGCGACCCACCGGGGACGGCACCGGCGTGGTGCTGTCCCAGCGGATCACCGGTGCGCTGTCGGCCCGGACCCTGGTACGGCTCGCCCTGGCCCTGCTCGCCGGGCTGGCCGCGGGCGTCGTCGCC
>JBAUUM010000400.1:0-4052 GCA_049582705.1 Actinocatenispora sp. | reverse complement strand
GCGCTGCCGTTCGCGGCAGCCACGGCCGCGCCGGCCGGCGCCACGGCGCACGCCGTGACCGACCCGGCAGCCCTGGTGAACCCCCTCATCGGCACCTCCGGGGCGGTCGACACGTTCCCCGGCGCCGACGCGCCGTTCGGCATGCTGCAGTGGAGCCCGGACACCTCGCCGCACCGGACCCAGGGCGGCGGCTACGAGTACGACGACAGCAAGCTGCGCGGCTACAGCCTCACCCACATCTCCGGCCCCGGCTGCAGCGCGTACGGAGACGTGCCGATCCTGCCCACCGTCGGTGCCATCGGCGACGACCCGGGCTCGACCACCGACACGTTCTCGCACGTCAACGAGAAGGCCGACGCGGGCTACTACAGCGTGACGCAGGGATCCGGCGTCACCACCCAGCTCACCGCGGCGACCCGCTCCGGCATCGGCACCTTCGCCTTCCCGCGTACCAGCCAGGCCAACCTGCTGATCAAGGTCGCCGACAGCGCCAGCACCGTGGACGGCACCTCGGCCACCGTGGTCAGCGACCACGAGGTCACCGGCTCGGTCACCTCCGGACACTTCTGCGGGCAGAGCGCCAACCGGGAGAACGACTACACGCTGCACTTCGACATCACCTTCGACCGACCGTTCACCACCTACGGCACCTGGCAGGACGGCGACACCACCGCCGGCGCGCGCACCCTGAACCAGCACGCGCACCACACATCCGCCGCCCGACCCGCACCGCCCGCCGAGAGCACCACCAGCGGCAGGGCCGCGACGCCGTTCCACGGCACGGCACGGCCGAACTTCCACCGGCCCGCCCGGCCCGGGACACGGGTGCACGACACGCCCCGCCCGGAGGCGACGACCGGACCCGGCGGCGTCTACCTGACCTTCGACGCGCTCGCGAAGCAGAAGGTCACCGCCAAGGTCGGCATCTCGTTCACCAGCGCGGACAACGCCGACGCCAACGTCGCCGCCGAGATCCCCGGCTGGAACTTCGACAAGGTCCGCACACACACCCACAATTCGTGGAACGACCTGCTGACCCGCATCGCGATCGGTGGCGGCTCGACCGCCCAGCAGCAGCAGTTCTACACCGCGCTGTACCACGTGCTGCTGCACCCGAACGTGTTCAGCGACGTCAACGGCCAGTACCGCGGCATGGACGGTGACGTGCACACCGTCGGCAAGGGCCATGCGCAGTACGCGAACTACTCCGGCTGGGACATCTACCGGTCCCAGGTGCAGCTCGCCGCGATGATCGCGCCGCACGAGACCAGCGACTCGATCCGGTCCATGCTCGCCGACTACGACCAGTCCGGCATGCTGCCCAAGTGGTCCCTGGGCAACGGGGAGAGCTACGTGATGGTCGGTGACCCGGCCGACCCGATCATCGCCGGCGCGTACGCCTTCGGCGCCCGCGACTTCGACACCGCGCACGCCCTGGCGGCCATGACCGACGAGGCCACCAACCCCAGCAACATCCGCCCGGGCCAGGCCGAACTCGACAAGCACGGGTACCTGCCGTACGACCAGGAGTACGGCTGCTGCAACTTCTACGGCCCGGTCTCCACACAGCTGGAGTACGACAGCGCCGACTACGCCATCGCCGCGTACGCCAAGGCCCTCGGCGACGACACGTCGTACACGAAGTTCGCGACCCGCTCGCAGAACTGGCAGAACACGTTCAACGCCGGCTCCGGCTACATGCAGGCCAGGCTCGCGAACGGCGAGTTCGCGCCCGGCTTCTCGCCCGGCACCGGCACCGGCATGGTGGAGGGCACCTCCGCGCAGTACACGCCGATGGTGCCGCACAACCTGCGCTCGCTGATCCTCGCCAAGGGCGGCACCGCGCAGTACGAGAAGTACCTGGACAGCCTGTTCACCAGCATCAGCCACCCCGGGCCGACCAACGCCGACCTGTCGAACGAGCCGAGCATCGAGATCCCCTGGGAGTACGACTACGTCGGCGCCCCGTGGAAGACGCAGCGGGTGGTACGGCAGGCGCAGCAGCAGCTGTACTTCGACGCGCCGGTCGGGCAGTTCGGCAACGACGACCTGGGCGCGATGAGTTCCTGGTACGTGTGGTCGGAGCTGGGCATGTACCCCGAGACGCCCGGCACGAACATCCTCACCCTGGGCAGCCCGGTGTTCCCGAAGGCGACCGTACGGCTCGGCAACGGCAGGAAGCTGACCATCGCCGCGCCGGACGCCGCGGTCGAGGCGCCGTACGTCAACGGCCTGACCGTCAACGGCAAGGGCTGGGACCGGCCGTGGCTGCGCTACACCGACCTGACCGGCGGCGGGAAGCTCGACTACGACCTGTCCAGCATCCCGAACAAGAAGTGGGGCGCCGACCCCGACGCCGTGCCGCCGTCGGACGGCACCGGCCAGCAGACCACCTTCAGCTCGGTCAGCCCGTCCGACGGGCTGGTCATCGCGCCCGGTGCGGACGACACGGTCACCGTGCGGGTCACCAACGTGGGTGACAAGCCGCTCACCGCGAACTGGACCGGCAGCGCCGACGACGGGGTGAGCCTGTCGCCGTCGTCGGGCTCGTTCGACGTCCCGCCCGGCACCACCCGGGGTGCGCCGGTCACCGTCAGCGCCGGCCAGACCGAGGGTCGCTACACGGTGACGTTCCAGCTGAGCCTGGCGGACGGCACCCGCCTGCCGGACGCGTCGGCGCACCTGTCCGTCGCCAGGCCCGGCGAGCTGTGGCCGTACTACACCAACGCCGGCATCTCCGACGACGGCAAGCCGACCACGGCCGCCCTGGACACCAGCGGGTACAGCTACTCCGCGCAGGCACTGGCCGCGGCCGGCCTCAAGCCGGGCGAACCCGTCACCGTCGACGGGCTCACCTACACCTGGCCGGACGCCGCGTCGGGCGAACTGGACAACATCGAGGCGTCCGGGCAGACCATCCCGCTGGTCGCGTCGGCCGGCGCGACGAAGCTGGGCCTGATCGGCTCCGCCACCAACGCCGACGAGGACGGCGCGGTGGGCGACGTGGTGGTCCGCTACACCGACGGCACCGAGCAGTCGGTCACGCTCGGGGTCAGCGACTGGACACTCGGCGCGGGATCGTACGAACCGCTGCCCGGCGACACCGACGTCGCAACCATGGACTACCGCAATTCCACGTCCGGGGATACCGAACAGGTCGCCACGCACGTGTTCGCCACATCGGGTGCGCTCACCGCCGGCAAGACGGTGGCCAGCGTGACCCTGCCCGGCCCGACCGCGACCATGCACATCTTCGCGATCGCGCTGGGCTGAACCCGATCCGGTGGCCACCCGTGCGGTGGCCACCGGATCGCCCGACCGGGTCGCCGGCCGGTGCGCGATGATGGTCAGCGATGCGTACCGACCTCGCCGCCCTGGCCGGCGTGCCGTTCGCCAAGGGCCACGGCACCCGCAACGACTTCGTGATCCTGCCCGACCCGGACGGGGCGCTGCCGCTGGCGCCGGACCTGGTCGCGGCGGTGTGTGACCGGCGCTCCGGCATCGGCGGCGACGGGCTGCTGCGGGTCGTGCGCTGCGCCGACCACCCGGAGGGCCGGCAGTACGCGGCCGGCGCCGAGTGGTTCATGGACTACTGGAACGCCGACGGCTCGATCGCCGAGATGTGCGGCAACGGCATCCGCGTGTACCTGCGCTACCTGGTCGGCGCCGGGCTCGCGACCGGCGACCGGATCACCATCGGCACCCGCTCCGGGCTGCGTACCGGTGTGTTCGGCGCCGGCGGCATCTCCGTGGACATGGGCGTGCCGACACTGCGGGGCACCACCGGGGCGACCCTGACCGACGCCACGCTGGAGGACGCCGGGTACCCGGGCGTGGCCGTCGACGCCGGCAACCCGCACCTGGTGTGCCCGCTGCCCGCCGACGCCGGCCCAGCCCTGGCCGCGCTCGACCTGACCCGCGCCCCGCGGCTCGACGTGGGCGTGTTCCCGGACGGCGCCAACGTCGAGTTCGTGACCGTACTGGCCGAACCGGCGCCCGGCGCCGACCTGCACGTCGGCATGCGGGTGTACGAGCGGGGCGCCGGCGAGACC
>JBAUUM010000399.1:0-2428 GCA_049582705.1 Actinocatenispora sp. | reverse complement strand
CGGCTACGGCGCCGCACCCGGCGCCGACCGCCCGGCCCCGCCGGCGGGCAACACCGCGTAGGCGTGCCGGGCGCCGGAACGGCGGCCGACCGCAATGTGCGGCCGACCGCCGGATCCGACGGGTAGGTCAGCTGATCTTCCGGCGCAGGTTCGGCCCGGCCGCCGGCCCCGGCTCGTACTCGGCGACCCACGGCGTACCGTCCGGCTCCGGGTGGATGACGCCCTCCTCGAGGAACGCGTACCGCCCGGCCAGCACCCGCTTGGCCGCCTCGTGGTCGACCCGGTCGGTGTTGTCCCACAGCTCGTCGAAGATGGCCTCGGCACGCCGGGTGGCCTGCGCGCAGAACAGGTCGGCCAGCTCGGCCGCCGCGTCCGCGTGCTCCGGGTCCTTCTCGGCGATGCGCTGGGCACGGACACAGGTCGCGCTCATCGCGAACAGTTCGGCGCCGAGGTCCACCACGCGCCCCAGGAAGCGTTCCTTGCGCTCCATACCGCCCTGCCAGCGGGCCATCGCGTAGAACGTGGACCGGGCGAGGCGACGGCTGGCCCGCTCCACGAAGCGCAGGTGCCGACCCAGTACGCCGAACTCGCTGTACGCGGCCGGGTTCTGACCGCGACCGACCGTGAGGCCGGGCAGCCACTTCGCGTAGAAGGCGCCCGCGCGGGCACCCGCCCTGGCCTTGCCGGCCAGCGCGACGTCCGGGTCGATGATGTCGCCGGCGACCGCGAGGTGCGTGTCGACCGCCTCGCGGGCGATGAACAGCCGCATGATCTCGCTGGAGCCCTCGAAGATGCGGTTGATCCGCATGTCGCGCAGCAGCTGTTCGACCGGCAGCGCCCGTTCGCCGCGCGCCGCCAGCGACTCGGCCGTCTCGTACCCGCGACCGCCACGGATCTGCACCGTCTCGTCGACGATCCGCCAGCCCATTTCGGACCCGTACAGCTTGGCGATCGCCGCCTCGATCCTGATGTCGTTGTGGTCGTCGTCGGCGAGCCGGTCACACAGGTCCAGCACCGCCTCCAGGCCGAACGCGCTCGCCGCGAGGTACGCGAGCTTGCCGCCGATCGCCTCGTGCTCGCCGACCGGCCGGCCCCACTGCACCCGGGCCGCGGACCACTCGCGGGCGAGCCGCAGGCAGTACTTGGCGGCACCCACGCACGTCGCGGGCAGCGCGAGACGGCCGGTGTTGAGCGTGGTCAGGGCGATCTTCAGGCCGGCACCCTCGGCACCGATCCGGTCGTCGGCCGGGATCCGCACGTCGTGGAAGCGGGTGACGCTGTTCTCCAGGCCGCGCAGGCCCATGAACCCGTTGCGCCGTTCCACGGAGACGCCGGCGGCGTCGGCGGGCACGATGAAGGTGCTGACGCCGCCGCGGTGCCCGTCGGACTTCGGCACCCGCGCCATCACGACCAGCAGGTCGGCGATCACACCGTTGGTGGCCCAGAGCTTGACGCCGTTGAGCACGTAGCCGCCGTCCGCGGTCGGCGTCGCGGTGGCCGCGAGCCGGGCCGGGTCGGAGCCCACGTCGGACTCGGTGAGCAGGAACGCGCTGATCTCACCGGACGCCAGCCGCGGCAGGTACTTCTGCTTCTGCTCCTCGGTGCCGAACAGCTTCAGCGGCTGCGGCACACCGATCGACTGGTGCGCGGACAGCAGGGCGGCGATGGCCGGGCTGGCCGAGCCGAACAGCATCAGCGCGCGCCCGTAGTAGTAGTGCGAGAGGCCGAGGCCGCCGTACTTCCGGTCGATCTTCATGCCGAACGCGCCGAGCTTGCGCAGGCCCCGGATCGTCTCGTCGGGGATCCGGTCCTCGCGTTCGATCAGCGCCCCGTCGATCCGGCTCTCCGCGAAGTGCCGGACCTTACGCAGGTACTCCTCGCCGCGCGCCTCGTCGGCCGCGTCGGGCTCCGGGTACGACTGGAGCAGGTCGAGCCTCAACCGCCCGAGGAACAGCTCCTTGCCGAAGCTCGGCCGGCGCCACTCCTGCTCACGTGCCTCCTCGGCGACCTGACGAGCGGCGCGTTCGTCCACCACCAACGGCTCACGCTCTGCCCGGCCGTCGTTCCGAATGGTCGCGGTCATCTCAGCACCCCCTGGCTCGGGTCCCTCAACGTCGAGGCTACCCACCAGTACTACCCGCCGGTAGCTTGTTCACACCTGAACAACCCGGGTGGCGTACGAGGATGCGGTCACACCACGCTTCGTCAGTCGACGTCACCGTCCGAGTACGACAGGGCGGGAACTTCCGGAATGGCCCAACCGCGGAAGACACCACGCCCGGCGACCCGGGCAAACCGCCCGGTGCCCCCGACAAGCTCGAAAGTGCCGTCCACCAGGGCCGGCGAGGGGGCCGTCGGCTGCGCGACGTGCCGCACCACGTCCCGGACGCCGGCCCGGACCACCTGGCCCGACCGCCCGGCGGTCCGG
>JBAUUM010000398.1:0-12236 GCA_049582705.1 Actinocatenispora sp. | reverse complement strand
GACCCGCCCGCCACACCGGTCCTGGGAAACCTGCCACACCGTGTCAGGTGTCCCGGTCAGGATGCGGGGATGCCGAAGACCCAGTACTTCACCGCGGCGAGCATCGACGGCTTCGTCGCCGACGCGGACAACTCGCTCGACTGGCTGCTGAACCTGCCCCGGACGCCCGGGAACGAGGACCGGTTCCGGACCTTCTTCGCGGGCGTCGGCGCGATGGCGATGGGCGCCACCACGTACGAGTGGGTGCTCGACCACGAGCGCATGCTGGACAACCCCGCGGTGTGGCGCGAGTACTACGGGGACACGCCGTGCTGGGTGTTCACCCATCGCGAGCTGCCCGCGGTACCGGGCGTACGGCTCGCGTTCGTCGAGGGTGACGTGCGGGACGCGCACCGGGCGATGACCGAGGCGGCCGGCGACGCGAACGTGTGGCTGGTCGGCGGCGGTGGCCTGGCCGGCCAGTTCGCCGCGGCCGGGCTGATCGACCAGCTCGTCATGGGGGTCGCACCGGTCACGCTGGGCGCGGGCGCGCCGCTGCTGCCGTACCGCATGGTGGGTCGGCTGCGGTTGGCCGAGGTCGCCCGGGACGGCGACTTCGTCTCGCTCACCTACGACGTGACGTGACGGCTCGCGGCGGGCCTCGCGGAACGCGGCCGGAGCAGGGGCCCGCCGCCTAGACTCCAGGCAGGGTGACTTTTAGTAATGACACGCTGTCAAACTGTGACGGACCGGCGATCCCGGCCGTGACGTGGCGGCCCGACGCAGGGAGCGGCAGCCATGCGGGCCTTCTTCAGGGACGACACGTTCGACTTCCAGACCCGGCTGACGCTGGGCGCGACCTTCGGCCAGGGCGCGGAGGTCGGTGAGGTACTGGCCACGATCGAGCGCGTCCAGGACGGCCACGCCGACACCTGGATCACCGCCTGGGAGGCCACCGCCGCGCGGCTGCGCGACGAGGCGGTACGACGCCGGGACGCCGGCCACCGGCGCAGCGCCGCCGCGGCCTACCTACGGGCGGCCCGGTACTTCGACACCGCGACGTACGCCGCGTTCGGCGGCGAGGGCGAGCACCTGTTCAACGCCCTGTGGGAGGACTACCGGTCCTGCTGGGACGCCTTCGTCGACCTCGGTGACCGCGCCGTCGAACGGGTCGAGATCCCGTACGAGGACACCACGCTGCCCGGGTACTTCCTGTCCGCCGGCCCCGGCCGACGGCGCACGCTGATCCTCGTCAACGGCAGCGACGGCTCCGTCGTGGACATGTGGATGCAGGGCGGCCTGGAGGGCAACGCGCGGGGCTGGCACGTACTGATCTTCGACGGACCAGGTCAGGGAGCCGCCCTGGTACGCCAGAAGCTGTACTTCCGGCCGGACTGGGAACACGTCGTCACGCCCGTGGTCGACTACCTCGCCGCACGACGCGACGTCGACCGGGACCGCATCGCGATCTCCGGCGTCAGCCAGGGCGGGTACTGGGTGCCCAGGGCGCTGGCGTACGAGCACCGGATCGCCGCCGGCGTCGCCGACCCCGGCGTGCTCGACGTGTCCACCGCCATGCTCGACCACCTGCCGCACTCCATGGTCAAGCTCCTGGAGCAGGGCCAGAAGACCAGGTTCGACAAGGAGATGCGGCTGTCCGCGCGGGTGTCGAAGAAGACGGCGGCGATGATGGCGTTCCGCTTCCATCCGTACGGGCTCGACAGCGCCTTCGAGGTGTTCAAGCGGGCCATGGAGTTCTCGCTCAGCGACCGGGAGATCGACCGGATCGACACGCCCCTGCTGGTGACCGACCCCGAGGACGAGCAGTTCTGGCCCGGTCAGTCGGTGGAACTGCACGAGAAGCTGCCCGGCCGCAAGACGCTGATCTCGTTCGGTCGCCGCGACGGCGCGAACTTCCACTGCGAGCCGATGGCGCCCGGGCTGCGCAACGAGCGGGTCTTCGACTGGCTCGACGAGGTCGTACCCGCGGACTGACCCCGCCGCCTGCCGTTGGCTGCGGTCACCGCCGCACGACGCGGTCCGGGCCGGCTCAGCCGC
The DNA here is from genome assembly GCA_049582705.1 of Actinocatenispora sp. Lineage (GTDB taxonomy): Bacteria > Actinomycetota > Actinomycetes > Mycobacteriales > Micromonosporaceae > Actinocatenispora. The sequence goes on along the minus strand of JBAUUM010000398.1, from coordinate 10,199 downwards.
GGTGGTCGATTCGAGCGCGAAGGCGCGCGATCTCCTCGTGCGCCGCGGCGAGCTGGACCTCCAGAGCCACGATCCGACACGCCGCGTCGAGGGTGAGTCCCTCGTCGACCAGGGTTCGCGCGTACGAGGCCAGCTGCAGTTGGTGGCCCGAGTAACGGCGGTGGCCGCCGTCGGAGCGCTGCGGTTCGAGCAGCCCCGCTGTGCCGAGCTGACGCAGGAACGCGGTGGTCACGCCGAGCATGTCGGCCGCGGCGCCGATGGTGTAGGCGGCGTAGTCCTGGTCGGTCCAGGCACCCAGCTCGTTGGGGGAGAGCGGATGGTCACTGGGCAGCTGGCCGAAGGGGTGACCACTCATCTGCGTTCCTCCCTGCCGGAGGGTGCCGGCGTGCCGGTGGACCCGGCACGCCGGCACCTCGCATGCTGCATCCCGGCCGTGCATCCTACGGTGGCCCTCGGGGCGTGCCACCGGTGTGCCGAGAGACGCAGTCGGGCTGGGCCCCGCCGTACGGCCCCGCGCAAGGGCTGTGCGACAGGCTCTAGCCGGTCGCTCCGGTGATGACCTTGGGTTCCTCGGAGTCGCCCCGCCCGATGTCGATGCGGCGCGGCTTGGCCTGCGCCGCCACGGGGATCATCAGGGTCAGCACGCCGTCCTGGTAGTGCGCCGACACGCTGTCCAGGTCGAGCCCGTCACCGAGCACCATCTGCCGGGTGAACGCGCCCATCGGCCGCTCGTTGACGACGAACTGGGCACCCTTCGGCGCGGTGGACCGGCGCTCGGCCCGCACGGTCAGCGTGTTGTTCTCCGCGGTGACCTCCAGCGAATCCTCCGCGATGCCCGGCAGGTCCAGGTGCACCAGGTAGTTCTCCCCGGACCGGTAGGCGTCCATGGGCGCCCACCGCGGCGCCCGCGTGCCGCCGTTCATCCACTCGCTGGTCAGTCGGTCGAGATCCCGAAACGGGTCAAACCGCAGCATGCTCATCGATTCCACCCTCCGCATCAGATCGGTCCCGCCCGTCGCGGGACTCGATGGTCGGCGGCTGATCGGCCAGCCGTACGCCGGTAACTGTAGCAACAGGCGACAGATATCTGCAACAGCCAATGCAGGTTTGTGGATCAGAACACGACAGCTTTACTGGTGTGTGTGCGGTCGGGTTCGCCGCTGCCGGCCATAATCCGTGGCGCCGGTGCCGCTCCGCCGTCGACAATCGGCGCGTGAGCGACGGAATCCGGCCCCTGGTGCCCGAGGACCTCCCCGACTGCCTCGACCTCGCCCAGGACCGTGCCTGGTCCCGCGAGGAGCACAAGTGGCGGTTCCTGTTCGAGTTGGGCACCGTGTACGGGCAGCGCGACGCGACCGGTCGCCTGGTCGGCACCACGATCCTCACCCGGTACGGACCCGATGTCGCGGCGATCAGCATGGTGCTCGTCGCCACCAGCCACGGGCGCCGAGGGCTCGGTCGCGCGCTCATGGAGCACGCGCTCGCCGAGGCAGGTGAGGCGGTCGTGTTCCTCAACGCCACCGAGTACGGCCGGCCGCTGTACGAGCGGCTCGGCTTCCGCGCCGTCGGCGGCACCGTCGTGCACGTGGGCCACTTCGACATCCGACCGTCCTCCGACCCGGTGTCCCGGCCGTTCCGTGCCGCCGACCTGCCGGCGGTCCGGGCGCTGGACGCCGAGGTCGTCGGCGCGGACCGGACCCGACTGGTGCGACGCCTGCCGGACTTCGCCGAGCAGGTCCGGGTGATCGAGCGGCACGGCACGATCACCGGGTACGCCGGAGCCTGGCGCAACGTCGACAACGTGCTCGTCGGGCCGGTCGTCGCCGCTACGGCGGACGACGCGCGGACGCTGATCGCCGACACGGCCGCCCGCGTCGACGGCCCGGTACGGCTCGACCTCGACGACCGGCACCCGGAACTGCGCGAGTGGGCGACGCGGCACGGCGTACCCGTTCGGGGCCGGACCGACGTGATGGTGCGCGGCGCCGACGAGCTGCCCGGCGACCGGGACCGCTGGTTCGTCCCCGTGATGCAGGCGCTGGGCTGACCGGCGCCGTGCCCGCCGGGTCACCCGGGCCGCATCACCTCGGGCATCGGTCGTCGAACGGTGGAAACTGGCATACGGTGGGTTAGGGAACATCGCGGGAATGCCGGGCTGGTCCGGCACTCCCTCGGTGAGAGGAGGACGGATGGTCGGCAACGAGCGGCGCGCCTGGTTCGGTCCGAAGCGGATCGGGTTCGGCATCCGGCCGCAGACGTGGCAGGGTTGGACTGTCGTCCTGACACTCGTGGCGGTCATCGTGGTTGCCAGCGTGCTGCTGGGGCGGTGACCCGGCGGCACATCGTGGCCAACCGGTTGGCCGCACCCCGGCGATGGTGCACCGGGCCCGGTGCTGATCCGCGGTCGTGCGGGTTCTGGGAAGGGCCGCGCCTCCGCGGGTTGCACCCCCCAGTCAACCTGGGTCAGCGCGGCCCCTCTAAGACGAGGCTATGGGGGCTGTCCCCCACCTCCACCGGCCGATCGTCCTGACCTGCATCGTCCAACGGCCTCCGTCGTACGAGTGACCCCCCGTCGAGGCGGCACCCGCGGATTCTTGATTGATTCCAGAATTTGCGGCAGACTCGAAGCGTGCCCACGACGACGGAGTTCGAGCGCATGCTGCGCGGGGTCGCGCTGCGTGTGACGCGACCCCGGGTCGCCGTGCTGTCCGCGGTGCACGACCATCCGCACGCCGACACGGACTCGATCATCGGCGTCGTACGGGCCGACCTCGGCGAGGTGTCCCACCAGGCCGTCTACGACGTGCTGCGGGCGCTGACCGCCGCGGGGCTGCTGCGGCGCATCCAGCCGCCGGCGTCGGTCGCGCGGTACGAGGCCCGGGTCGGGGACAATCACCACCATGTCGTCTGCCGGTCGTGTGGCGCCATCGCCGACGTGGACTGCGCCGTCGGCGACACGCCCTGCCTGACCGCGTCCGACGACCAGGGTTTCGTGATCGACGAGGCCGAGGTCGTCTACTGGGGCCTGTGCCCCGACTGCTCCACCGCAGCAAGTTCCTGAGAACATCCGAAGTCCTGAAAGGATTCTCGTGTCCGACAAGCCAGACGCCGTCGTTGGAGAGATGAACGAGGAGAGCGCGGGCGGGTGCCCGGTCTCGGCCGGACGCCTCAACCACCCGACCGAGGGTGGGAGCAACCGTGACTGGTGGCCCAACCAGCTCAACCTGTCGATCCTCCGGAAGCACTCCGCCGCGGCCAACCCCATGGGTGGCGACTTCGACTACGCCGCGGAGTTCAAGACCGTCGACCTCGACGCCCTGGCGCGGGACGTCGACGAGGTGCTGACGACGTCGCAGGACTGGTGGCCGGCCGACTTCGGCCACTACGGACCGTTCATGATCCGGATGGCGTGGCACAGCGCCGGCACGTACCGGATCGACGACGGCCGTGGCGGAGCCGGCGCCGGCATGCAGCGCTTCGCGCCGCTGAACAGCTGGCCCGACAACGGGAACCTGGACAAGGCCCGCCGGCTGCTCTGGCCGGTCAAGCAGAAGTACGGCCGGAAGATCTCGTGGGCCGACCTGATGGTCTTCACGGGCAACCGTGCTCTGGAGACGATGGGCTTCACGACCTTCGGCTTCGCCGGTGGCCGGGCGGACGTCTGGGAGGCCGACGACGACGTCTACTGGGGCCCGGAGCGCACCTGGCTCGGTGACGAGCGGTACTCCGGGGACCGGGAGCTGGCGAACCCGCTGGCCGCCGTCCAGATGGGTCTCATCTACGTCAACCCGGAGGGCCCGAACGGCAACCCGGACCCGCTCGCCGCGGCCCGGGACATCCGCGAGACGTTCCGCCGGATGGCGATGAACGACGAGGAGACCATCGCGCTGATCGCCGGCGGGCACACGTTCGGCAAGGCGCACGGTGCGGCCGACGCGGACGAGTACGTCGGCGCCGAGCCCGAGGGCTCCCCGCTGGAGGACCAGGGCCTCGGCTGGAAGAACAGCTTCGGCAGCGGCAAGGGCCGGGACGCGATCACCAGCGGCCTCGAGGTCACCTGGACGCCCACGCCGACGAAGTGGGACAACACCTTCTTCGAGACCCTGTTCGGCTACGAGTGGGAGCTGACCAAGAGCCCCGCCGGGGCGAACCAGTGGCAGCCGAAGGACGGCGCCGGCGCGAACACCGTGCCGGACCCGGAGAGCGGTGAGCTGAAGCGTCCGCCGACGATGCTGACGACGGACCTGGCGCTCCGGTTCGATCCGATCTACGAGCCGATCTCGCGCCGCTTCCTGGAGAACCCGGACCAGCTCGCCGACGCGTTCGCCCGCGCCTGGTACAAGCTGACCCACCGCGACATGGGCCCGATCCAGCGCTACCTCGGGGCGCAGGTCCCGCAGGAGACGCTGATCTGGCAGGACCCGGTACCCGCGGTGGACCACGAACTGGTCGGGGCCGCGGAGATCGCCACGCTCAAGGGCCAGATCCTCGACTCGGGACTGTCGGTCGCCCAGCTCGTCTCGACCGCGTGGGCGTCGGCCTCGACGTTCCGCGGCAGCGACAAGCGCGGTGGGGCCAACGGGGCGCGTATCCGCCTCGAACCCCAGCGCGAGTGGGAGGTCAACAACCCGGACACGCTGGCGACGGTGCTGGGCACCCTGGAGCGGATCCAGGAGACCTTCAACAGCTCGCAGAGCGGCGGCAGGAAGGTCTCGCTCGCCGACCTCATCGTGCTCGGTGGCTGCGCGGCGGTCGAGCAGGCCGCCAGGAACGCCGGCCAGGACGTCCAGGTCCCCTTCACCCCGGGCCGTACGGACGCCACGCAGGAGCAGACGGACGTGGAGTCCTTCGCCCCGCTCGAGCCGACCGTCGACGGGTTCCGCAACTACCGCGGCAAGGGGCACCGGCTGCCGTCGGAGTACCTGCTGGTCGACCGCGCGAACCTGCTGAACCTGACCGCGCCGGAGATGACCGTCCTCGTCGGCGGCCTGCGGGTGCTGGGCGCGAACCACCAGGACTCGTCGCTGGGCGTCCTCACCTCGGCGCCGGGGTCGTTGACCAACGACTTCTTCGTGAACCTGCTCGACATGGGCACCGAGTGGAAGCCGACCGCCGGCTCGGGCTCGGACGCGGAGACCTTCGAGGGCCGTGACCGCGCCACCGGCGACGTCCGGTGGACCGGCAGCCGGGTCGACCTGCTGTTCGGGTCGAACTCGGAGCTGCGTGCGGTCGCCGAGGTCTACGCGAGCGACGACGCGAAGGCGAAGTTCGTGCAGGACTTCGTGGCCGCCTGGGACAAGGTCATGAACCTCGACCGGTTCGACCTGGTCTGATCCACCGGCCGGGTCGGCCGCGCGGCGGCTGACCCGGACCTCCGGGTCCTTCCCGGTACCGGCCGGCTGCCGGCGGGTACCGGGCGGAGCCCGGCCGGTTCTCCGTGGCCCGTGCCACCGCGACAACGCAACACGATGGCGGCGACCGTAACGGTCGCCGCCATCGTCGTGGTGCTTCCCCGGTCCTGACACCCGGGCCGGGTGGGCCCGTCACCCGGCCCGTAGGTGTCGCGGGAGATCAGGCGGTGTTGTTCGCCAGGGCGAGCAGGCGGTCGGCGGAGCCGTTGAAGACGTCACCGTCGACGTTGCCGGAGATGCCCGCCACCGAGGCGGCGTCGGTCCACTGCCAGAAGGTGTACGCGCCCCAGCCGGCGGGCTTGGCCGGGCTGCTGACGCCCCAGTTCGCCACCCAGAGCGGATTGGTGGAGCCGAAGCCGGTGTTGGCGCCGGTGCAGCTCGACCACCAGGACGCGGTGGTGTACAGCACGACGTCACGGCCGGTCTTGGCCTTGTAGGTGTTGGAGAAGTCGCGGATCCAGCTCACCATCGCGGCCTGGGACAGGCCGCTGCAGCCGGCTTCCAGGTCGAGCGCGCCGGGCAGGGTCCGGTTGTCCGCGGACCACGCGCCGCCGTGCGCGGCGAAGTACGTGGCCTGGGCGGCGCCGCTGGAGCTGCCGGGCTTGGCGAAGTGGTACGCGCCGCGGATGACGCCGGCGTTGTAGGCGCCGGTGTAGTTGGTGCCGAACTGCGGGTCGGTGTACGTGGTGCCCTCGGTGGCCTTGATGTACGCCCAGGCGACACCGGCTCCCTTGACCGAACCCCAGTTGATGCTGCCCTGGTAGTGCGAGACGTCCACGCCGGCGATCCCGGCCGGGGTGACCGCCTGCGCCGGCTGCGCGGTGGAGAGGACGACACCGAAGCCCGCAACGAGGGTGGCGGCGGTGGCAAGGACGCGGCGCAGGCGAGGTCGTCTCGCTACGGCGGCAGGAAGTTTCATTATTCCTCCATGGGGGGTAGCTAACCGCCGCCCATTAAAACGGAAAATTTGCCAAAAAGCTATATACCGCTGTTGTCGCCCGAAAATCACATAGCGTGCCTTTTCATGATCATCGGACCATGCGGCAGTCATAACCGCAGGTCAGGGCCACCTCGGAGGGCAGACGGGTACCGGCTGCCCGGAGATCGGGAGCCGACTACTCCAGGGAGACGTCTAGTCCAGGGCGGCCGTCAGGCGCGCCGACACGGCGGCGAGGGCCGCGCGCAGCTCGGGGCCGCCCTCCACATGGAACGGGAGCGGGATCGCGGCCAGCCACTCGCCCACGTACATCGCCGGATTGCTGGTGGTGCCGGTCAGGACGCAGTGCTGGTCGTCGATGCGGTCGAGGCGACCCATGGGAGGACGGACGTACCGGGCGGCCTCCTCGGCGGGCACGTCGAACACCACCCTGGTGTCGAACTCCCAGCCGGTCCCCAGATGCTGCTCCAGCAGGTCCACGTGGTCCAGGTCCTCGGGCGCGCGGAAATGCTCGTCGCGTCCGACCACCGACCGGATCCGGTCGATGCGGTACGCGCGGACCTCGTCGGCGCGGTGCGAGTGGCAGAGCAGGTACCAGCGGCCGTGCCGGACGATGACGCTCCACGGGTCGACGTCCTCGTCCCACTGCCTGCCGGACTGGCTGCGGTAGCCGATGGTCACCCGGCGCTGCGCCGCGACGGCGGCGACCAGCACGCTCGTCATCTCCGCGTCGGGGCGTACGGCGCCGCGGTCGGGTGCGGCGGAGGCGTGCTGGCGCATGGTGGCGGCCTGCCGGCCGATGTTCTCCGGCAGCGCCCGGATGATCTTGCCGAGGGCGGCACCGACCGGATCGTCGGCGTCCGCCGCCGCGTGGTTGCCGTCGAGTACGGCCATGACCAGACCGAGCGCCTCGGTGGCGCTGAACATCAGCGGCGGCAACCGGATGCCGCGGCCGACCCGGTATCCGCCGTAGGGACCCCGGGTCGACTCGACGGGGATGTCCGCCTCGCGCAGGATCGCGACATATCGGCGCGCCGCCCGCTCGGTCACGTCCAGATGCACGGCGAGCTGGCCGGCGGTGACGCCGGGCTGCGCCTGCAGCAGCTCGAGGGCACGGAGCGCTCGGCTGGTGGGGCTCAGATCAGCTTTCACGGAAGAAGCCTAATCAGGAAACCGATCGTCCGGAACCATGCCTATGTTCGAGGGCCGGAAGCCTCCACCGAACGGGCCGGGACACGACGGCCACGCACAGGGAAAGCGGTACCGACATGGACATCCTGCTGATTGCCGGCCTGTGGCTCGACGGGTCCTCCGTCTGGGGCGACGTCGTCGAGGCGATCGAGGCCCGGGGCCATCGCGCCGTCCCGGTCAGCCTGCCGGGCCAGGGCGACGGGAACACGGCGGCCACGCTCGACGACCAGGTCGCCACGGTGCTCGCCGCCGTCGACAAGGCCGGCGGAAACCCTGTGGTGGTCGGCCATTCCGCGGCCTGCACCCTGGCGTGGCTCGCCGCCGACAGGCGCCCCGGCGCGGTCGGCGCGGTCGCCCTGATCGGCGGCTTCCCCTCCGCGGACGGCGAGGCGTACGCGGACTTCTTCCCCACCGTGGACGGCGCGATGCCGTTCCCCGGCTGGGGACAGTTCGACGGGCCGGACTCCGCCGACCTGGACGAGGCGACCAGGCGGTCCGTCGCGTCGGCCGCGATCCCGGTCCCGGAGGGAGTGAGCAAGGGCGTGGTCAGGCTGGTCGACGAGCGGCGCCACGACGTACCGGCGGTGCTGGTGTGCCCGGAGTTCACGCCGACCCAGGCGAAGGAGTGGATCGACCGCGGCGACGTGCCCGAGCTGTCGAAGGCCCGCAACCTGACGTACGTCGACATCGACTCCGGGCACTGGCCCATGATCAGCGCGCCCGGGGAACTCGCCCGCCTGCTGTCGGACGTGGCCGAGAAGCGGTAGGCCGGGTGCGGCGGCGATCCGGGAATGGCCGCCGCGGCCGGGATGACGGCACCGCCGACCGTGGGAAGGATCCGACATGCGGCACACGACCCGACCGCTCGACGCGTCCACCTGGGACGCGTTCGCCGAACTCGTCGAGCGCAACAACGGCGTCTTCGGCGGCTGCTGGTGCATCGGCTTCCACCTCGACCGTGGGGAGAAGGGCACCGACCACCGTGCGGCCAAGGAGGACCGCGTCCGTACGGACCGTGCGCACGCCGCGCTCGTCCTCGACCAGGACGGCGTCGCGCAGGGCTGGTGCCAGTACGGCAGCCCGCAGGAACTTCCGGGCATCAAACACCGACGCGAGTACGACAAGGACGCCCCGCCGCGCCCCGACTGGCGGATCACCTGTTTCTACGTGGACACGAAGCATCGCGGTCAGGGCATCGCGCGGGTGGCGCTGGAGGGCGCGCTCGACCAGATCGGCCGGCGCGGCGGTGGACTCGTCGAGGCCATCTCCGAGGTGACCACCGGCCGCGAGGCACCGGGCCGCTTCCTGTTCAGCGCGACGGTCGAACTGTTCGAGCAGTACGGCTTCGCGCGCGGTCGCCAGGTAGGCAAGCACGCGTGGATCGTGAGCCGGGACGTCGAACCCGCCTAGGGACGCCGGACACGCCTCAGGCCGGAGGGCTTGACGCGTGTCCGGACGGCACCCGGAAGCGTCAGCCCCGCATGCCGCGTTCGACGGCCTCGATGATCCGCGGCCGCAGCTCGGCCGCGCTGATGATGGCGTCCACCGAGCCGACCTCGACCGCGCGCTGGATGCTGTGTACCCGGTCGAACTCCTCGGCGACCTCGCGGAGCTTCTCGGTGCGGACCGAGGACTGCACCTCGGCGAGCCGGGCGTTCAGCGCCGCCCGCTCGGCCCCGCTCGCCGCCGGGATCTGCGCCTGCAGTTCGGTCACCCGAGGGTCGGTCGCGGTGCGGTTGTTCACCTCACCGGAGAACACCACGGCCGCCGCCGGAGCACCGCCGAGCACCGAGGCGAACGAGCCCTCCAGCGCCAGTATGGTCATGTTCGGGTTGAGCGCCTTGGAGAACACCACGAACGCGCCCCCGTGGTACCGGGAGATCACACAGAACACGATCGGTCCGTCGAAGTTGACGATCGCCCGGCCGATCTCCGCGCCGTACTCCAGCTGGAGCTTGCGCATCGACTCCGGCGAGCCGTCGAAGCCGGACAGGTTCGCCAGTACGACCAGCGGCCGGTTGCCGGACGCCGCGTTGATGGCCCGCGCGGTCTTCTTCGACGACTGCGGGAACAGCGTGCCCGCGGTGTAGGCGTCCGGCCCGTCGGTCGGCGGGAAGCCGCGCCGGGGCACCGATCGCGACTCGATCCCGACCAGGCACACCGGCCAGCCGCCGAGGTGCACGTCCTGCACCGACGAGGTCTCCGCGTCGGCCATGCTCGCCCAGCGTTCCAGTACCGGATGGTCCTGGTCGGCCAGCGCGCGCATCACCGTGCGGATGTCGAACGGCTTCTTCCGGTCCGGGTTGTGCCGCACCGAGAAGATCTGCCCGACGGTGGTGAAGTCGCTGCCCTCGATCGTGTGCGGGAAGTCGGACACGTCGCGGTCGGTCGGGTCGCTCGTGACCGCCCGGCGCGGCGACTTCTCCCCGGGTACGACGTACGTGTGGTCGTAGTGCGCCATCAGTACGTCGACGGCGCCCAGCAGGTCCGGCGCCCAGTACTGCGCCTGGCCGTTCGGGCCCATCACCCGGTCGTAGCCGCCGATGCCGTAGTTGTCCTCAGCCGACACGCCGCCGGAGAAGTCCAGCGCCTGCTTGCCGGTGAGCACCATCGCCGAGTCCGGCGTCATCACCAGGATGCCCTTGGTGTGCATCAGCATC
>JBAUUM010000397.1:0-3956 GCA_049582705.1 Actinocatenispora sp. | reverse complement strand
GTGCCGGCCACGCCGGCACCGGAGACGACAGACGGTCACCGGTCCGGGGCAGCCCGCCCCGGACCGCACCGGAGGAGCTCATGGCCTACTTTCTCCGCAGGATCGCGTTCTTCGTGCTCACCCTGTGGGCCGCGGTCACGCTGAACTTCATCATCCCCAGGCTGCAGCCCGGCGACCCGGCGCAGGCGATCGTGACCCGGATGGCCGGCCAGAACCACTCGGTCGACGCGGCCCAGGTCCGTGCGATCCGCGCCATGCTGGGCGTGCCGGACGGGAACCTGCTCACGCAGTACTGGGACTACCTGGGCAACCTGGTGCACGGCGACTTCGGCATCTCGTACTCCAGCTTCCCCACGCCGGTCAGTGCGCTCATCGTGCAGAAGCTGCCGTGGACGCTGGTACTGGTCGGCGTCACCCAGATCATCGCGTTCGTGGTGGGCGTCGTGCTCGGCGCGTTCGCGGCGTGGAAGCGCAATCGGAGCTTCGACTCGGTGGTCAGCCTCGGCTCGACCTTCCTCGGCACGCTGCCGTTCTTCTGGATCGCGCTGCTGCTGCTGTACGTGTTCTCGTTCGTACTGGGCTGGCTGCCCAACTCCGGCGGGTACGGCGGGCCGCCCATCCACGCCGGACTGAACCTGGACTTCTTCGAGTCGGCGCTGTACCACAGCACGCTGCCGGCCGTCGCGATCCTGATCACCGCGCCGATCGGCTGGATCATGGGCATGCGCAACACGATGGTGCAGACGCTCGGCGAGGACTACATCCGGCTCGCCTGGGCCAAGGGGCTGCGACCGCGGCGGATCGCGCTGCGCTACGGCGCGCGCAACGCCATTCTGCCCAGCATCACCGGGTTCGCCATCGCGCTCGGTGGCATTCTCGGCGGCCAGGTACTGATCGAGCAGATCTTCAGCTATCCGGGGCTGGGCAACCTGATGTTCTCCGCACTGTCCAACCGGGACTATCCACTGATCCAGGCTCTGTTCCTGTTCAGCACCGTGTGCGTGCTGCTGGCCAACCTGATCGCCGACATGTTCTACGGCGTGCTCGACCCGCGCGCCCGCCGAGGGGGTGCCCGCTGATGGCCGAACCGCTGACCCAACCGGGGCAGGTCGCCACGGTCACCCGACCGCTGGGCGAGCAGCCCGTGACGAAGGTGCGCCGCCGGTACGCGCCGCTGTGGTTCGCCGTACTGTGGGCCAACCGCAAGGCACGCGTCGGCATGATCATGCTGGCCGTCTTCGTGCTCGACGCCGTGTTCGCGCCGCTGATCGCGCCGTACGACCCGAAGAGCCAGGCGTTCGGCCAGTCGCTCGGCGCGGGCGGCCGGCACCTGCTGGGCACCACCGCGCAGGGCCAGGACATCCTGTCCCAGCTGGTGTACGGCGCCCGGACCTCGCTGCTGGTCGGTCTGCTCGGTGGGCTGTTCGCCACGCTCATCGCGCTGGTGATCGGTCTGGTCGCCGGCTACCTGCGCGGGGTGGTCGACGAACTGCTGTCGTTCCTGATCAACCTGGCGCTGGTGATCCCGGTACTGCCGCTGATGGTGACCCTCGCGGCGTACTCGCCGGTGCGCGGCGTCGCCCTGATCGTGTTCGTGGTGAGCGTGACCGGGTGGGCGTGGGGTGCGCGGGTGAAACGCTCGCAGATCATCACCCTGCGCACCCGGGACTACGTGACGGCGGCCAAGTTCGCCGGGGACGGGACGCTGCGGATCATCTTCCGGGAGATCCTGCCGAACATGACGTCCCTGGTGGTCGCCGGATTCATGGGCGCGGCGACGGCGGCGATCGGCGCGGAGGCCGGCCTGGAGTTCCTCGGCCTCGGTGACCCGAACACGGTCAGCTGGGGCACGATGCTCTTCTGGTCGGAGCAGGGCTCGGCGATGCTGACCGGCGCCTGGATCTGGCTGTTCGCCCCCGGCCTGTGCCTGGCCATGCTGATCACCTCGCTCACCCTGATCAACTTCGGCGTCGACGCGCTGAGCAACCCGCACCTGAGGGAGGGGTAGGCATGGCGCTGCTCGAGGTCAGTGACCTGAGTGTGGACTACGCGCCGAAGGGCGCACCCGCGGTGCACGCGGTACGCGGCGTCAGTCTCGAGATCGCCCAGGGCGAGTTCGTCGGCCTGCTCGGCGAGTCGGGCAGCGGTAAGTCCACGCTGGGCACCGCGATCCTGCGACTCACCGAACGTCCGGGCCGGATCAGCGGCGGCAGCATCCGGTTCGACGGCCGGGACATCACCACCGCGTCGCCGGCCGAGCTGCGGCCGGTGCGCTGGCGGGAGATGTCCACCGTCTTCCAGAGCAGCATGAACTCGCTGAACCCGGTCGCCACCATCGAGAACCAGTTCCGTGACGTGATCGCCGAGCACACCGACCTGCGCTCCGCGGCGATCGGGCGACGTATCGACGAGCTGCTGGAGATGGTCGTCATCGACCCCTCCTTCCGGCGCTTCTACCCGCACGAGCTGTCCGGCGGGATGAAGCAGCGGGTCGCGCTGGCGATGGCCCTGGCCCTGGACCCGCGCCTGGTCATCCTGGACGAGCCGACCACCGGGCTGGACGTGGTGGTGCAGCGCTCCATCCTGGACAACCTGCGTCGCCTGCAACGCGAGCGCGGCTTCGCGGTCCTGTTCATCAGCCACGACATCGGTACCGTCCTGGAGTCCGCGGACCGCGTGATGATCATGTACGCGGGGCAGCTCGTCGAGGAGCAGCCGGCGCACTGGATCATGCGGGACCCGATGCATCCGTACGCCAAGGGCATGCTCGGCTCGTATGCGGACCCCCGCGCCGAGACCGTGCGCATCACCTACATCCCCGGCCGTCCACCGAGCCTGGTGTCGCCGCCGACCGGCTGCCCGTTCGCTCCCCGCTGCCCGGAGGCGATCGAGCGGTGTACGACGGACAAGCCCGCGCTGCTGCCGCTGGCACACGGCACGGCCGCCTGTCACGTGGCCCGGATCCACCGGGCGCCGGAGCCGGGCGACGAAGCGCTCGGCGCGGCCAGCCACGAGTTCGCCGGGCCGGCGTTCGTCAAGTCGGCGCCGGCCGACGACGCCGACGAGCGGGAGGTCCTGCTCGAGGTGGACAGGGTCAGCAAGACGTACACGCGGCGTCGCGGGCTCACCCGGCACCAGGTGCGGGCCGTCGTCGACACGTCGTTCGCGCTGCGTCGGGGCCGGGTCACCGCGCTGGTCGGACAGAGCGGCAGCGGCAAGACCACGCTGGCGCGGCTGATCACCGGCGTGGAGCGGCCCGACTCCGGCCAGATCCGCCTCGGCGACCTACGGGTCGACCGGCTCGGCCGGCGGGCCGTGCACGACTACCGCAAGCACGTGCAGATGGTGTTCCAGGACCCGTTCGCCGCGCTCAACCCGAACCGGACGATCGGGTACGCGCTGAGCCGGCCGCTGCGCAACTATCTCCGGCTGCCCGCTAGCGCGGTACGCGACCGGGCCGCGGAACTGCTGGAGACCGTCGGGCTCTCGCCGGCCGACGACTACCTGGACAAGTTCCCGCACCAGCTGTCGGGCGGGCAGCGGCAGCGCGTCGTGGTCGCCCGGGCGATCGCGCCGGACCCGCGCGTGATCGTCGCCGACGAACCCATCTCGATGCTGGACGTGTCGATCCGGGCCGAGGTACTGGAACTGCTGGACGGCCTGGTCCGCACCCGGGACCTGGCCATCCTGTACATCACGCACGACCTGCTCAGCGCGCGGCTGCTGGCCGACGACATCCTCGTACTGCACGAGGGCCGGGTGGTCGAGACGGGCGTGGCGACCACCGTGATCCGGCAGGCCCGACACGACTACACGCAGCGGCTGCTCGCGGCGGTACCGAACCCGTACGCGCTGGCGGCCGACGACGGTCCGGTGGCCGAGCCGGTCGGCGAGTGAACCGAGGGCCGGCACCGGCCTTCGCGCGTGGGCACGACCGGCGGTGCCGACCCTACGGG
>JBAUUM010000396.1:0-2235 GCA_049582705.1 Actinocatenispora sp. | reverse complement strand
CCCGACCCGCGGAGGTGGGCTCGTGAGCAGGCAGCTGCCGGTCGCGGACGCCCGCCAGGTCCGCGCGTACGCCGTGACCCTGTTCCGCCGGCACCCCCGCGGCCTGATCACGGCGCTGGGGCTGCACGCGCTCGCCGCGGTGGCCGGCCTGGCCGCGCCGCGGCTGCTGGGCGACCTGGTGCAGGCCGTGCAGGACGGTACGACGCGGGTCACGGTGGACAAGGTGGCGGTCGCGATCGCCGGGTTCGTCGTCGCGCAGTCGGTACTGACCCGCTACGCCCGGCTGGTGTCGTTCCGGCTCGGTGAGCGGGTACTGGCCGAACTCCGCGAGGACTTCGTGCGGCGGGTGCTGGCCCTCCCGCTGTCCACAGTGGAACGCGCCGGCACCGGCGACCTGCTGACCCGCACCTCGCGGGACATCGACGCGCTGGCGCGGTCGGTCCGTTTCGCGGTGCCGGAGACGCTGATCGCGCTGGTCACCACGCTGCTCACGCTGGTCGCGCTGGCCCTGGTCGGCCCGCTGGTCGCGCTGCCCTGCCTGGCGGCGGTGCCGATCCTGTGGGCCGCCACCCGCTGGTACCTGCGCCGTGCCCCGCAGGGCTACCTGCGCGAGAACGCGGCGTACTCGGAGGTCAACGAGGGCCTGGCGGAGACCGTCGAGGGCGCGCGGACCATCGAGGCGCTGCGGCTGCTGCGCCGCCGCACGGCCCGCACCGACACCGACATCGGCAGGTCGTACCGCGCCGAGCGGTACACGCTGCGGCTGCGGTCGATCTGGTTCCCGGCGGTCGAGGTCAGCTACGTGATCCCGGTGGTGGCCACCCTGCTGGTCGGCGGTCTGCTGTACACGCACGGTATGGCCAGCCTCGGTCAGGTCACCGCCGCCACGCTCTACGTCCAGCAGCTCATCGACCCGGTGGACCGGCTGCTGTCCTGGCTGGACGAACTCCAGGTCGGCGGCGCCTCGCTGGCGCGACTGCTCGGGGTGTCGGTGGGCGGCCCGGACGAGTCAGCCGCCTCCGATGCCCGCCCCGTGTCCCAGGAGCTGCTCGCCAGCGACGTGCGCTACTCCTATTTGGATGGTCGGGATGTGTTGCACGGCATCGATCTCGCCGTACGTCCCGGCGAGCGGGTCGCGATGGTCGGACCGAGCGGCGCCGGGAAGTCCACGCTGGGGCGGCTGCTCGCGGGCATCCACCCACCGCGCACCGGTGCCGTGACGGTCGGCGGCGTGGCGCTGACCGGCCTGCCGCTCGACGACCGGCGCAAGGAGGTCGCGCTGGTCACCCAGGAGCACCACGTGTTCGTGGGCACGGTCGCCGACAACGTCTCGCTGGCCCGACCCGACGCGCCGGAGCCCGCGGTACGCGAGGCGCTGCGGGCCGTCGACGCGCTCGGCTGGGTCGACGCGCTGCCGTCCGGCCTGGCGACGGTGGTCGGATCGGGCGGCGTGGCGCTGTCCCCGGCCCAGGCGCAGCAGCTGGCGCTCGCCCGGCTGGTCCTGGCCGACCCGCACACCCTGGTACTGGACGAGGCGACCTCACTGATCGATCCGCGTGCCGCGCGGCACCTGGAACGCTCGTTGGCGGCAGTACTCGACGGCCGTACGGTGATCGCGATCGCGCACCGGCTGCACACCGCGCACGACGCGGACCGGGTCGTGGTGGTCTCCGACGGGCGGATCACCGAGGCCGGCCCGCACGCCGAACTGGTCGCGGCCGGCGGCGAGTACGCCGCGCTGTGGGCGTCCTGGCACGGGACTCCGGTGCCCGACTGACCTTGCGGCGGTCGGTCATGATGTGGGCCGGCCGACCGGAGGGAACCTGTCGTGGCGCCTGGTGCGGGGGAGCCGACCGAGTCCGACGGGCCGAGCGACGGCACCGCACCGCCCGACACGGGCCGGCCGGCCGGCGACAACACCCCGGCGGACGCCGTGGGCGCCGGGTCGGCGGATGAGGGTCCGGCGCGATCGGGCACCACCGGCCGCGCCTCGGTGGACCCTCACCGGCACGGGTCGGCGGACGACTCGGACCGCACGGTGGACCTCGTAGTACGGCGCGGGTGGCGGCACCGTCCGCTGCGCTGGCTGGGCCTGCTCGCCGCGCTGGTCACCATGGGCTCGTTGGCCGTCGGCGTGGCCTGGGCGTGGCTGACCCGGGGGCCGGGCAGGCCGCCGGCCGAGGCCGGGCCGTCGTCCGGTGCCACACCGACCGACGGTGCGCCACCGGTCGGCCC
>JBAUUM010000395.1:0-1649 GCA_049582705.1 Actinocatenispora sp. | reverse complement strand
CCGCGGTGCTCGGCGGCGCCGTCGTCACCGCCGGGCCGCCCGAGCATCCCGGCCTGGTCATCGCCGCCGCCGGCGGTGGCCGGACCGACGGCGGCGGCAGCTACGACCCGCTGCGGGAGAAGCTGCGGCCCGGCTGGCTGCCGGACGGCTGGAACTACCGCTCGGTGACCAACACGACGTCGCACCAGTCGATTTCGGTATCACGGCTGGTGCGGGACCCCTCGGACCGGGAGAAATACCCGTTGGACTGGGACCTCACGATCAATCTGTACCGCCCGCACACCGACCCGGTCACGGACGGCCCGGACCACCCGAGGTTCGGCGCCGGCACCCGGGTGGATCCGGTCCAGGGCTTGGCGGCTGAGGAGATGACCAACCCCAACAAGGACATGTACACGCTCGCCTGGGCGTACCCGTCAGGAGCCCACGGCATGGCGACGGTGACGTTGGGCGGGACCAGATCGATGTCCGACGCGCCCGAGATGGCACGCCATGCCGCCGAGACACTGCAGGTGGACGGCACCGCACAGCTCCGCTTCCCGTACGTGTTCTCCCCTCCGACCGGAGAACACGTCACCCGGGCATCGACCAAGTGGACGCATTTTCCTGGCCTGCCCGTGACCATCGATGCCAGGGTGGGCTTCGCCGGCCCGCGGGAACACTCGCCGTGGTGGAAGAGCATGGTCCTGGCCGACAGCGACTCCGCTTCGTACAAGACGCAGAGATCCGCCGAATGGGCCTGTGACCCGCACAGGCACGGTTTCGCGCTCATGGTGCACGACCTGTCCCGGCATGCCCCGTCCGTCTTCGACTCGGTACGCATCTTCGGAAGTCCCCGTGACATGAGCGACTGGCGCCCCAACCCGGTGCGCTGACCGCGGCACACTCCCCGAGGGCCGGTAACGCGGGAACGCGTTGCCGGCCCTCGCCATCGTCAGGCGGTGGCGGGCCGGAGTGGCGGGCGTTCGCCACGATGCAACCAGAACCGGTCCCGTACCCGTCAACCGTGCGGAGCACCGCGGCCATCGACCCGGTGCCGCGAACCCGGGGAGGTGAGCGGGTGCGACGGTCCAGCGAACAGGCGTACGTCGAGTACGTCACGGCCCGCCAGCCGGCGCTGCGTCGGTCCGCCTATCTGCTCGCCGGCGACTGGCACCGCGCCGACGACCTGGTGCAGGAGACCATCACGAAGCTGTACACGCGGTGGCGGCGGATCAGCGCGGTCGACAACGTCGACGCGTACGTGCACACCATGCTCGTCCGCACCTTCCTCGACGAGAAGAGGCTCCGCTGGGCCGGGGTGAAGCTGCTGGCCCAGCCGCCGGACCGGACCGGCGTGCCGGCCGTCGACGACGACACCCGGCTGACGCTGCGGGACGCACTGGGCAAGGTGCCGCCACGACAGCGGGCGGCGCTCGTGCTGCGCTTCTACTGCGACATGACGGTGGAGCAGACTGCGGAGGTACTCGGTTGTGCGTCCGGCACGGTCAAGAGTCAGACCTCGCACGGGCTCGCGGCGCTACGGCGCCTGTTGGCCACCCCGGCAACCACGCGCGGCTGAGGGAGGAAGCATGTTCGACGAACAGAACGTAGGTAACGCGATGCACGCCGAAGCCAGCGCGCCCGCTCCGACGTCCACTGTGGATATC
>JBAUUM010000394.1:0-22264 GCA_049582705.1 Actinocatenispora sp. | reverse complement strand
GGGCTTTGGCGTCCGCGGGGGTTGGTCTGCCTCAAACTGGTATGTAACGGGCACTGCTGGTGCGGGCTACCGGGGGGCTGGTGGTGTTGGCTGCATCGGGGAGTGGGGCCAGGTTGTCGGGACTCTGCTGGCAGAGTCGACGAAGCCGGTTCAGGGCATGGAACGTGTGGCTCTTGATGGTCCCCGTCGAGCAGCCCAGTAGTCCGGCGGTGTCCTCGACGGTCAGATCGTGGTAGTAGCGCAACACGATCACCGCGCGTTGTCTGGTCGACAGTCGCCGAAGGGCGGTACGGCACAGCTCCTGCCGGGCGATCCGTTCGGCCGGGTCCTCCACGACCAGGTGGCGCACGGCATCGAGCGGTTGTTCGTCGATCCGACGGCGGCGCCACCGAGAGATGCTTTCCTTCCCGCGGTCCGGGCCGACGCGGCGTAGTGGCGGGTTGCGGGCTGCCGGAGGTGTCGGCCGGGCCGGCCTCGGCCGGTCAGCGTCGGGCGTCGTGCGCGTGCCGGCGGCGGAAGGCCGCCGCACGGGCCCGGTTCTGGCAGGTGACCGAGCAGTACTGGCGGTCGCTGGTGGGAGAAGCGTCGACGTAGACGTCGACGCAGGCGCGGCCGGTGCAGGTGCCCATTCTGCTGAAGCCGTACCGCTCGATGTGGTCCCGGAGCGTCAGGACCGCCGCGCCGGCCAGCGCGTCCCGTGCCGTGTCGACGATCCAGCCGGCGTCCGCCCCGCCGTCGGCGGCGGTCACGGTCGGACGTACGCCGGTGTCGGTCAGCATCGCCGACAGCAGTGTGGCGCACTCGCGTGCGGTGCGGGCGGCGAAGACGGGATGGAGCCGGTCCGCGACCCGGGTCAGCGCGCGGTCGGTGAGCCGGCTGCGCGCCCCGGCGGGTATGCCGAGCTCCTGTCCGGCGATCGACGGGTAGGGCTGGTCCTGTTCGCCGGCGGCCTCGCGGGGGGCGGTGCCCCACTCGTTGACCAGCTCGACGAGCGAGGCGGGCGGCATGGGCGCGACTGTGACGGACACCCTTCGGAGTCTAACGTGCTGCTTCGCTCTTGTGCGTTGCCGGCGATCCCGGTCCGCCGTACGGCACTAAATATGGTTAGTGCGTTACGGGTGGATCGCGTGGTAGATCCGGTCCCTCGCGGGTCCGCTGCCGTCCTCCGTCCGGCCCTGCCGGCCGCCCGGAACCGGGGCTCGGGCCCCGACCCGACAACCACGTACCGGCGTGGGTCACTGTGCGACCCGGGCGGCCAGGACCGGGCGGCCAGGACCGGGTGGCCAGGACCGGGCGGCCAGGACCGGGCGGCGCGTGCCGGCGCTGTCGTCAGAAGACGATCACCTTCCCGAACACTCCCGTCGCCGTGAGGATCCACAGGACGATCAACGCGGCGACGGCCGCGAGAGCGGTCGCGGTCCACCATCTCCGGGACCGGCCGCCGCCCAGGCCGAGCCACCCGAGCGCCGCGAAGGCCAGTCCCTCCACCAGGAACCATGGTTCGTTGAAGAACAGGTCCTGCAGGTCCGCGGCGCGGTGGTCGACCGATGCCCACATCGCGGGGTAGGAGACCGTGAGCACCCCGGCCAGGCTCAGCACCCGCTCGGCGATGTCGACGATCGCGTGCATGCAACAGCCGACCGCGACCGCCCAGCACAGGGCGAGAAGCGGCCGCCGCGACCAGCGCCGCGACCAGAACGGCAGCATGGCGACGGGAACGACGGCGGCAGCGCCGATGACGAGTGCGCCGATCAGGTTGATGAGCAGGAACTGGTCCCGCGAACCCGGGCGGATCGTCCCCGGCAGGAACGCGGTGCCCCCGGCGGCGTAGTAGCCGCGGTAGAGGGCGTACCACAGGGCCCACAGTCCCGCGGCGACGCTCAGCCGTACCAGCAGGAGGTGGTTACGGTCGCCATTGAAGGCTCTCGTGTCGTGCCGGACGACGAGGGAGACTGTCGGGTCGCTTGTCACGGGCGAACGGTAGCCGAGCGGCGGATCCCGCCACATCGCTGGTCGGAGGGGGAGCGATCCCTCCGGAGAGGGAGGCACTCCCAGGGGCGGGCGTCCTTCCCCGTCAACGGATGTGGGTGACACTGCCGCGGTCCGCCGACGCCGACCGCCGCTCTGAGGGAGGCGCGCGGCCCGGTTCCGCTCGACGGTCGGCGCGGAGCCGGAACATAACGCACTGAGATCGAATTGTGCGTTGCTCTCCACGGCGTCTACGACGTACGGTGCTAGAAAGCGTTAGTGCGTTATGGAGCTGATCCGTGGTCGATCCGTCCGTCCTGCCCGGGTACCTGGTCGCGGTGTTGCTCATCGCGGTCGCGCCGGGGCCCGACATGGCCTACGTCGTCGCCGTGGCGGTGGCGCACGGTTCGCGGACCGGGATCGTCTCGGCGGCCGGCATGGCGCTGGGCATGGCCGTGCACGTGACCGTCGCCGCGCTGGGGCTCGCCGTGCTGCTCGCCAACGTCCCGTGGGCGCTCGACGTGATCCGCCTGGCCGGTGCCGGCTTCCTGGGCTGGCTCGCCGTCGACACCCTGCGTTCGGTCCGCCGTCCCGGGCAGGCCGGTCGCCCGCCGCCGACCGACGGCCGGATACTGCGTCGCGCGACGCTGACCAATCTCGCCAATCCGAAGGTGATCCTGTTCTTCGCGGCGTTCCTGCCGCACTTCGTCCGGCCCGGCCACGGCCCGGTCACGTACCAACTGCTGGTACTCGGGCTGATCTTCCTGCTGGTCGGCCTGCTCGTGGACAGCGCCGTGGGGCTCACCGCGGGCCGACTGCGGACGGCGCTCACCACGGGTACCCGGGCACACGCGGCACTCACGATCCTCGCCGGGGTCACGTTCGCGGTGCTGGCGGCGCTTCTCCTGGCCGACGTCCTCGCCGCCGGGGGGATGTCGTGAGCACGGCACCGTAGCCGGGCGCCGGGCCGGCTGCCGCGCACCCGGGTAGGTGGCCGCCGGGGGCTGATGTCGTGCGCACGGCACACAGGGGCCGGGCCGCGGGCCCGGATGTGACCGGGGACGGGTCAGCGGGCGGGGGCGTACTGCGGGACGCGGGGACGGGAGAACGCCGTCCGGGCGAGGACCAGCAGGGTCAGGATGACCAGCAGCCGGAACAGGATGCCGATCATGCCGCCCTCCGGCCCGTAGGCGCCGCCCTGCAGCCAGTCCGGTCCCGTGACGGTCTGGCGGATCACGGTGCTGCCGTCCAGCGCGCTGCCGCTGACCGGGAATCCCAGGATCGGGCCCTGGACGAAGTTCCAGGCGATGTGGAGGCCGAGGGGCAGCCAGATCCGACCGGTCGCCAGGTACGCCAGGCCGTACATGATGCCGCCGAGCAGCGCGCTGAGGATCGTCAGGCGGGTCATGCCGTCGGTGAAGAAGTGGTTGGCCGCGAACAGCGCGGCGCTCAGCAGCAGCGCCACCCAGCGGCGGTGGAACACGATGAGCAGACCGGGCATCAGCAGACCGCGGAACGCGACCTCCTCGGCGACGGCCAGCAGTAGTACCAGGCCGAGTGCCTGGGCCAGGCCGCGCGGATCCACCGCGATCCGGTGGACGTGCACCAGCCCGCGGGACCACTCGACGGCGAAGATCCCGAGGAACGCGACCGCGCCCAGCAACAGGCCGATCCCGAACTCCTTGACGCCGCCGTGCCGGATGCCGAAACCGATCGGTCGCTTCGTACGCATCCGGTGACTGATGGCGACTCCACCGAACGCCACGACGATTCCGATGATCACGGTCATCGAGAGGGTCTGCGCCGTCATGTCCGCGCTCCAGGGGTCCGGTGTTCGTCTGCCGCGGGACCGGACACGGTGGCCGCGGAACGGCAGTCTCTCACAATGGGGGACAGGTCGCTGAAATCGTGCGCCAGGGGGGTTGGGCGCCAACGGATTCCTGCCCAGTCGGGGTGGTCGGCGAAACCCGACGAACGGGTTGCCGGTGGGCTCCGTCGCGACCGGGACCAGCGTCGCGGAGCGGGGGTGGATTCCCGGAGCCATCATGCGGGTATGGAATCCGTTGTGCTGATCCCGGGAGGCGGGACGATCCATGCTGGACGGTCACTCACCGCAGGCCGCGTGGTACGCGCGGAAGCGGTGGGTGCCCGGCGACGGCCTGGTGCGCCTCCGAGGGCCACCGGCGACTTCCGCAGTCGATCATTTCCGAGCGATTGTCACTCACGGTGACAAATTACTGACAAATCCACTGGACTAATTGATCTTTGTACGCGGAAAGTGATGTTGAGAAACGGATGAGACGCGGTCGGGTGTTTCATGATCCTTTATCACAAAATGATAACGTGATGGGTCTGTAACTTGGGCACCCGCGACCGCTGCGTTGTTACGTCGGGTTTGCCGACACTACTCCGCCCCTCGGTGGATTGCTTGGGGTAGAAGGGATCTGAGGCTGATTGAGACGATGTCGGACGTCGCCGGCGCGGCATCGCGGGGCGGCGGACGGGCAGCGCGTTCATGAGACCGGTGTCACCTTCCGGTATGTTCCGGGCCGGGTGATCTGCAACGGCCGAACCACATTGAGCGCAGTGCCATATGTACGCAGAGTAACGGTCCTGGGGAGCGAGGAGGTTCGGCGTCCGTGTCCGCTCAACACATGCGTTTGAATGCTCCGAAACCGCAGGTCGTCGGTCGTTCCCGGGAGCGGCGTCAGCTCGCCCGGCACTTCGCGGCGGCCCGTGCCGGTCAGGCGCAGGCGGTCCTGGTCCGTGGGCCCGCGGGCATCGGCAAGACCCGACTGCTGGATTCCATCGCGTACCCCGACGTGCCCCTGGTCCGGGCCACCTGCCGGGAGGCCACCGCGCGGACCCAGTTCGGCGTGGCCCAGCAGCTCCTCGCCGCGCTCGGCACCTCCCTGCACGACGCGGTCAACACCGACGCCGCCCCGTCCGACGGCCAACCGTCCGGGCCGCTGGGCACCGGCTACGACCCGCACGCCCGCGCCCACCTCGCCGGCACGCCCGACCGCGACGAGCTGCTGGCGCTCGGTCAGGTCGCGGCCGATCTGCTCGACCGGGCGCCGCTGATCCTGGTCGTCGACGATGCGCAGTGGTGCGACGAGGGATCCGCGCGATGGCTCGACTTCCTGCTCTCGCACGGCGCCCGCCGTCCCCTGTTCGTGGTGCTCGGCCAGGCCAGCGAGCGGCGTACAGCGGTCTGCTCGGTGTTCGACGCGATCGTCGCCGAGGGCCGCTGCGATCCGCTGGAACTGGGCCCGCTGCCCGAACAGGCGGTCGCCGGCATCGTCGCCGACGTGTTCCAGGAGCAGGGCGCGCCCTCGTTCAACCGGCGCTGCGCGGAGTTCTCCGGCGGTAACCCGTTGCTGCTGATGCGTCTGCTGGACGCGCTGCGGGTGTCGGGTGTCCGGCCCGACGAGCACGGCACCGAGCAGATGCCGAAGCTGGGCCAGCAGCTGCCCGGCCACGGCGTACTCACCGACCTGCTCCAGTGGCCACCGCACATGTGCCAGGTCGCGCGCGCCGTCGCGCTGCTGGTCAGCGTCGACCCAGACCTGATCGGCACGCTCGCACAGCTGCCGCACCGGTTGGTGACCAGCGCCCTCCAGGAACTGCGGGACCGGGGCGTACTAGGCGGCTACACCCCGACCTTCGCGGCGGAGACCTTCCGGGACGCGCTGCTCGCCGAGATCCCCGAGTCGGCGATGGTCCGGCTCCGGATCCGCGCGGCCCGGATCCTCGACGACGCCGCGCATCCGGTCACCGAGATCGCCGAGCAGTTGCTGCACCTGCCGCGCCTCGACGAGTCCTGGATGCTCGACGTGCTGCGCGACGCCGCCGCCGAGGCGGACGACTGCACGGCCGCCCGGTACCTCTCCCGGCTCTGGCAGGAGGACCCTTCCCAGCCCTCGGTACGGCTGGAGCTGGCCCGTTCGCTGCTGGTCAGCGACCCGGTACTGGCACTGAGCCACCTGGAACACGCGCTCGCGCAGGCCACCGACGTGCGTACCCGGGCGCGGACCGCCGCCCAGTTCGGTTGGGCGTCCATGATGCTCGACAACAACGAGGACGTCTGGCGGACCGTCAGCGAGGCCACCGACGCGCTCGAGGACGTCCTCGGCGAGCACCCGTCCACCGAGGACCGGGAGCTGCACGCGCTGCTGCTGTCGACCCTGGGCGCGGTGGGCATGGCGCACACCGGACTGCTGCGACGGGCCTGGGAACGGGTGGACCCGGCCCGCAGCAGCACGGCGATGGCGAACCGGGCGGGTGTCGCGCCCCGCGCGGTCGACGCGACGGGCACGGCGACCGGCCCCGCGCCCACGCAGCGGGCGTCCTCAGCCGACCTGCGGGCCACGTCACCGTGGTCGAGCGGGACCGCGGCCGACGTACGGCTGAACGCGGTGCGTGGCCTGCTCGTCGCGATGCGCGGTACCGACCTGGACCTGGCCCGGCAGTACGCGCGGCAGGCGCTGCGTTCCAGTCAGCTGCTGGGTGACTGGGCGGTGGTGCCGACGGCGCGGCTGCTGATGCTGCTCGACGAGCTGCCCCGGGCACTCGACCTGCTGGACCGCGGGCTGGTGGAGATCCAGCGCCGCAAGGACGTCTGGGTCGAGTACCAGGCGCACGCGACGCGCTCGGCCGTACTGCTGGAGATGGGCCAGGTGTCCGAGGCGATGCGCACCGCCACCGAGGCGCTGCGGGTCGCCGCCCACTGCAGCTGGCGGCCGGACACCGCGCTGCCCCGGCTGGTACTGGCGTCCGGGCTGCTGTTGCGGGGCAACGTGATCCAGGCGGAGCGGCTCGTCGACGGCCTGGACCCGGACCGGATCCGTACCTCGGTGTGGGCCTACCCCGGCTATCTGCGGGCGCACGCCCGGTTGCACCAGACCCGGGGCGACGCGACGGCCGCGCTCGACACCCTGGTCAGCTGCGGCGACGTGCTCGACGAGGCGGGCGTCGGCAACGACGTACTCGCGCCCTGGTGGCTGGACGCGATCTACCTGCTGGTCGGGCTCGGCCGTGCCGGGGAGGCGGGCGATCTCGCCGATCGCGGCACCCAGCTGGCCCGGCGATGGCCGACCGCACGCACCCAGGGGATGGGGCTGCTGGCGAGCGCGTCGGTGACCACCGGCCCCGAGCAGCTCGGGCTGGCGATCGCCGCCGCCGACGCGCTGACCGACATCCACGCCCCGTGCTGCGAGATCCGGGCCAGGCTGCAACTGGGCCAGGCGATGATGAACGCCGGCGACCGGGGCGGGGCGCGCAAGCAGCTGCGCGAGGTGTCCGTGCTGTGCGCCCGGCAGGGCTTCACCGACCTGTACCACCGCACCGAGCGGCTGCTGGTCTCGGCGGGCGGCCGGACGCCGCCGTCCGGGTCCCGGCTCGCGGACCTGCTGACCGGCAGTGAACTGCGGGTCGCGGAACTCGCCGCGCGCGGCGACACCAACCGGGAGATCGCCGAGTCGTTGTTCGTGTCCACCCGTACCGTCGAGTTCCACCTGACCAACGTGTACCGCAAGGCTGGCTCGGGAAACCGGCAGAAGTTGTCCTTCATGCTCGGCCTCACCGACGAGATCGGTGAGCTGACCGGCTGACAGTCCCCGGCATCCGGCCGGTGGCGTGTCCGAGAGGTGGGTCGATGCCGCGTCCGTCCGCTGTCGGCGCCGGCCCTCGCGGTCATCAGGGGCTGGTCGAGCGGGATCCGGAACTGGCCGTGCTGCGGCGCTCCATCGTGGACGTACTCGCCGGCGGCTCGGGCGTGGTCACCATCACCGGTGAACCCGGCACCGGCCGCACCGCACTGCTGGCCCGCGCGATGGCCGAGGCCCGGAGCCAGGGCCTGCGGGTGGTCCGGGTCCGGTTCGCCCCGGGCGGCGGCGCGGCGCAGCGTACCGGTGCGTCGTTGCCCGCACCACGATCCGGTGCCCACGGGTCGCTCGGTGAGCCGGGGCCGTGGAACCTGGGCGCCGCGTTCGGTTCGTTGCGGGTGGGCCCGCGGGACGCCGAGCCGGCGCTGCTCGCGGTCGACGACGCGCAGTGGGCGGACCCGTCCGCGCTGGCCTGGATGGACGACGTGATCCGCTGGCGGGGCCGGAACCCGGTCCTGATGGTCGTGGCGTTCCGGGGCATCTGCCCGCCGGACCGGAAGGTCGCCACCCCGGACCTGGACCACCGGCTGCACCTGCGGACCCTGACCCGGGACGGCGTGCGCCGGCTGATGACCCGCGCCTACGGCACCGACGTACCGGAGGCGTTCGTCCGGGCGGTGGCCACCGCGACGTCCGGCAACCCGGCGGTGGTGCAGGCGATTCTGCGGCGCTGCCCGCCGCCGCTGCCACCCGCCGCGCCCGCCCGGTTCGCCGCGACGGTCGCCGAGATCACCGCGAGCCAGGTGGACCGGGTGATGGACACCGTGCCGGTCGACCTGGTCCGGTTGCTGCGGGTGGTGGCCGTGTGCGGTCAGGAACTCGCCTTCCCGCTGGTGTGCGAGCTGGCCGGGCTGCCGGCCGGGTCCGTCGCCGAGGCCCTGGGTCGGGCGCTGGGCACCGGCCTGGTGACCGGTACCGACCGGATCCAGTCGGTCAGCGCCGCGGTGGCCGAACGGATCCTGGCGGGCATGGACCGCAAGGAGCGGGAGGACCTGTACACCCGGGCCGCCGACCTCGGCCGCCGCTCGGCGGTGTGCGAGGACGCCCTCGCCGGCTGGCTCACCCATTCGCGCTGCACGGGCCAGCCGTGGGTGGTCGGGCTGCTGCGCGACGCGGCGCGCCGGGCGCACGACGCGGGCCGGCGCGACCTCAGCGTCCAGCTGCTGTCCCGGGCTCTGGGGGAGGAGATGGGCGCCGCGGGCCGGGCGGAGCTGCTGATCGCGCTCGCCTCGGCCGAGACGTACGTGGCGCCCGGTGCCGCGAACCGGCACCTGACCCAGGTGTTGGCACACATGCCCGGCAGCGAGCTGTCCAGCCTGCGGTTGCGCGCCGCCGACCTGTTGTCCTGTCGGGGAGCCGGCCCCGCGCGGGTGATCGCCACCGCGTACCGGCAGGGCGTGGGGGCCGACGGCGAGCGGGACGACCTGCTCGGCCTGCACTGGCTCGCGCAGAGCGGAGACGGGGACACGTTCGCCGGTCCGGTCCGCCTGGTGCCGCCGCTGCCCGACCCGCCGGTGAGCGCCGCGCAGCAGGCCGCGCGCGCGTGGCAGCTCGCCATCCACGGCAGGGAACCGGACATGGCCCTGTCGCTGGCCCGGTCGGTGGCCCGGTCCCCGCTACTGCGGCCGCGGCTCACCGCCGCGCAGGTGCTGATGATCGGCGACGACTACCCGGCGGCCGACCAGCTGGTGGACCAGGTACTCGACGACGCGCGCCGGCTGGGCACCCTGCCCGCGGTCACCCCCGCGTACGTGCTGCGCGCCGAGATGCTGCTGCGCCGCGGTCGGCTCACCGACGCCACGGACTGGCTGAGCGAGACGATGCGCGAGCTGCCGCCGCAGCGTTGGCCGCTGCCGATCCTGCTCAAGGCGGTCGCGGTCGAGCTGATGGTGTACATGGAGGGCGAGGAGTTCGACGCCGCGGAGGAGCTCGCGGCCGAGCACCTGGCCCCCGGCGGCGACGGTGGCTTCGGCTGGACGTACCTGCTGTTCGCGCGGGGCGTACTGGAACTGTGCCTGGGCCGTACCCAGAGCGCCGCGTCGCTGCTGCACGAGTGCGGGCGTCGGCTGTCCGCGGACGGTTGGCAGAACCCGGCGGTACTGCCGTGGCGGTCGATCGCTGCCATGGCGGACAAGGCGTGCGGTCGGCCCGGGGAGGCGGACCGGCTCATCGCCGAGGAGCTGACCCTCGCCGAGCGGTGGGGCACCGCGTCGACGCTCGGCGCTGCGCGACTGTGGTCGGCACGCAAGGCCGCCGGGGGCGACGCGCGCCGCGAGATGCGTACCGCGGTGCGGTTGCTGCGTAACGGTCCGCGCCGGCTCCGGTACGCGGAGGCGTTGATCGGGCTCGCGGCCATCGCGGTGGAGGAGGGCGACCGGGTGGAGGCGGCCGGCTGTCTCAGCGCCGCCGACCGGCTGGTATCCGAGCACGGCTGGGAGCACCTCCGGGAACGGGTGGAGGAGCTGGCGTCCGAGTGCGGCGCGGCGCCCGCGCCGGTCACCACGAGCACGCTGTCCGAGGCGCAGCGGCGGGTGGCGGACCTGGCCGTGGCAGGGCTGTCCAACCCGGAGATCGCGCACGAGTTGTCGGTGTCGCGGCGGACGGTCGAGCTGCACCTGACCAACATCTACCGCACGTTCGGCATCGGTGGCCGGGCCGAACTGCGTGGGGTACTCGACCGGGCCGGCGAAGGGTCGTGAGTCGCGATGCTTCTGGAGCGGGACCGCGAGCGTGTCGCTCTGGCGTCGGCGCTGGACCGGGCGCGCGCCGGCCACGGCTCGCTGGTACTGGTCGGCGGCCCGCTGGGGGTCGGTAAGTCGGCTCTGCTGGACACGGCCGCGTCGCTGGCCGAGTCGCAGGGCATGTCGGTGCTGCGGGTGGGCGCGATTCGGTTGGACCGCGACTTCGGCTGCGCGGTGGTACGCCGGCTGCTGCGGCACACCCTGGCGACGGTGTCGGCGGAGACGCGGGCGATGTGGCTGGCCGGCGAGGCGCAGCTGGTCGCGGCGGCGCTCAGCGACGACCCGTTGGTGCTGTGCGCGATCTCCCGGCTCACCGCCGATCCGGCCATGCTGCACAGCCTGCGGGTGCTGATGACCCGGATCAGCGCGACCAGTCCCGTCGCGGTCATCGTGGACGACGTGCAGCGCTCCGACGCGCTGTCGCTGGCGTTCCTGGAGGACCTGACCAGCTGGCTGGACGAGCTGCCGGTGACTGTGGTCGTCGCCGCGCAGGAGGGCGATCCGGACACCGACCGGGCGCTGGTCCGGGAGATCACGTTCGCGGCGGACACGGTGCTGCGTCCGGCGCCGTTGTCGGTGGCCGCGGTCACGACGCTGCTCGAGGAGGCGCACGTCGCGCAGGCGGCGACGGTGGCGCCCGGTTACCACCACGCGTGCAGCGGGAACCCGTTGATGCTGGTGTCGCTGCTGCGCAGCGGCGCGACGCTGCCGTCCGCGCAGGTGCCGGCCGAGGAGGCCCGGCCGTCCTGCCCGTCCCCGCTGCGGGAACGGCTGTCCGCCGTGCTCACCGCGCAGTCCGGCCCGGTCCGCGAGTACGCCCGGGCGATGGTGCTGCTGGACGCGCCGCACGACATGGACCTGATCGGCCAGGTGGCCGGGCTGGACTCGGCCGACACGGTGCAGGCCCGGCGTGCCCTGGCGCGGCTCGGCCTGCTGGTCGAGGAGGGCCGGCCGTACTTCCTCCGGGACT
Organism: Actinocatenispora sp.; assembly: GCA_049582705.1. Lineage (GTDB taxonomy): Bacteria > Actinomycetota > Actinomycetes > Mycobacteriales > Micromonosporaceae > Actinocatenispora. The sequence continues at coordinate 10,919 of JBAUUM010000394.1, read as the reverse complement.
GCCTGCGCGCGGTCGTGGAGGACGGCATGACTCTGGTGGAGAGCGACCGGTTCCACCGTCGCGCGGCCCAGGCGCTGCACGCGGCCGGCTATCCGGCGGAGCAGGTGGCCGCGCAGTGTCTCGCGTCGAGCGGTGCGCAGGGCCGTTGGGCCAAGGAGGTGATGCGCAGCGCCGCCGTCGCCGCCATCCGCCGTGGCGCCCCCGATCAGGCCGTACGGTACCTGCGCCGGGCGCTGATCGACTGCGCGCCGAACGGTGACGAGCGGGCCTGGCTGCTGGTCGAGCTGGCCGCGGCGGAACGGTCGGTGGACCCCCGGGCCTCGATGCGGCACGTGGCCCGGGCGGTGGCGTTGCTGCCGTCCGCGCGGGACCGCGCCGCCGCGCTCGCCTGGTTGTCGCCGACCGCGTTCAGCGGTGCGCCGTTGGAGATGTCGCACCTTCTGGACCGCACCGCGGCGGACCTCGGTCCGGCGCCGGAGCTGACCGGTCCGGACCACGAACTGGCGCTGCGGCTGGAGGCCCGGTCCCGGTTCCGGGACATGGACAACCCGCGTGGCCTGGCCGTGGCCGCGGAGCGGCTGGACCGGATGGGACAGATGCCGGCGCTGACCACCGCGGCCGAACGGGAGCTGGTGGGCGTACTGGCCTACGCGGCGACGTTGAGCGTGCGGCTGCCGGCGCGCCGGATCGCGGCCGTGGCGACCCGTCTGCTGGAGGACGAGCCGTACCGGCCGATGCACCAGCACACGGTGCTGCCGCTGGTCTTCGCGTGCGCCGGCGCGGCCGAGGCGACCGTGGGTCTGGAGGACTGGCTGGAACTCGCGCTGCAGGTGGCGTGCCAGAACGACACCAGCGACCAGCCCCTGCTGCTGAGCGAACGGGCGTTCGTGTCGTTGCAGCACGGCCGGATGCAGCGGGCGAAGCGCGACGTACTGCGGGCCTGCGACCTGATCGCGCGCAGCTCCTGCGAGTTGGACCCGATGACGATCGTGTCGGTACTCGCCGCGGCGCTCAGTACGCAGGACGCCGAGGTGATGCGGCGGGCGGCGGCGAGCTGGCCGGTCCGCTGGGACGGCGACAGCCGCCCGTTCGTCCGCACCATGTACCGGGTACTGCGCACGGCGTTGCTGGCGCAGGAGGATCCCGAGGTGGCTGCCCAGGAGTGGCAGGAGTGCGCCGGTGAACTGGACCGGATCGGCTGGTGCAACCCGTCGCTGTTCCCGGTGGGCAGCTGGTCGGCGGCGGCCCTGCACCAGCTCGGCCGGTCCGAGGAGGCGGTGCGGGCGATCCGCGAGGAGTGCGACCGGGCCGCGCTGTGGGGGGCACCCGCCGCGCTCGGCCGCGCGCTGCGGGTCTGGGGTCTGCTCGACGAGCAGCGGTCCGGGTTGGATCTGTTGGCGGAGTCGGCGGAGGTGCTGCGGACCTCCAACAGCGAGCTGGAGCTGGCCCGGACGCTGGTGGCGTTCGGGTCCCGGTTGCACGCCGCGGACTTCGCGGCGGCGGAGGAGCGCCTGCGGGAGGGGCATACGCTGGCGCTGCGGGTCGGGTCGCTCAGCCTCGCCGACCGGGCCCGCCGGCTGCTGACCGAACGCGGCCAGCAGGTCGTGCCGGGTGTCAGCGCGTTGACCGCCGCGGAGTCGCGGGTCGCCCGGTTGTCGGCGGACGGAACGTCGAATCAGCAGATCGCGGAGATGCTCGGCGTGACGCGACGGTCGGTGGAGAAGCACCTGACCAGCTGCTACCGGAAACTGGGGATCTCCGGAAAGCAACATCTGAAGAGCGTGCTGCGGATGGACGGATCCGAGCCGATCGGAATTGTCGGCGCACCGGTCGACGTGGAAGAATGACATTCAGGTTAAGGAATCGTTTCTCTGCGGTGCCGTTCCATGGTGGAATGGTGGCCTGGTGGCTTCCACGGCAGTCGGTATGTCCGGTGCCGGGGGGCCGCGGGGGTGGACACGGCAGGGGCGGTGGCCGGGCTTGCGGGGGTTCGGTGCGGACCGGTGGAGGCGGCCGGGTTCGGGCGACTGAGGCATCGACCCCCTGGTTCGCGGGGGTTTGCTCCACATGTACATTTGGTTCTGATAGCACGCTTTTGGGCTGTGCGCGAGGCCGCCGACCTGCGGACCCTTTGAGTTTTTCTTGAGGATTGGCGCCGAATTCGGCAGCCGAATCGTTGCCGTAGGTGAACTAATCAGCTGTCAGCAACCCTGGGATCACACGCGGTATGTACGGGGCTGGTTGATCATCGGTTTCGGGTACCGAACCAGTTGTTGCGGTGCGGACCGTACCGGCCACCTCCGAACCAGCGGGTGCCGGCCCACAGTATTGGTCCGCAGTGAATGCGCGAGCATTGACGACCCCCCGCGCCGCACATAGGGTCAAATTGTGTTCAACCGCGCGACGACGTATTCCCCGCGTCGCCGCAAATAAGCTCTCATTGTTTTCCGTGAACGGCAAAACAATTGTAGGTGGGTAATGAGTATCAGTCAGCTTGCCGTCGATCGTGTTGACGATCCCGTCGTACGACCCGCGGTCCGGCCGTACCTCGCGCCGGTCAAGCGCGGGTCGGCCGTCCGGGACCGTGAGCCGTCGAAGGCGTTCATGTCGCTGCTCGACCGCTCCGGAATCGGACTCGCGGTACTCGACAGTCGGCTCCGGGTCATCGAGACCAACGCCGTGTTCTCCCAGCAGTTCGGCCGCTTCACCCCCGGCGCGGTCGACCGCAACTTCTGCGAGCTGCTGCACCCCAGCGTCCGCCAGCACCTGTGGCGGCAGTTCACCCGGCTGGCGCAGGGCCACACCCAGCTGGTCGAGCGGGTCACCGCGCTGTGGGCCGACGAGCCGAGTTCCGCCGGCGAACTGACCGGCATCGCGCTGGACGGCGACGCCGGCCAACCCCGGAACATCATGGTGCTGGTGAAGCCCGACCGGTCCGCCGGCGTGGGCGGGCGGACGCTGGTCGGCCCGACCAAGATGCTCACCGACCTGGACGCCCGCATCCTCGAAGGCGTCGCCACCGGCATGACCACGGTGCAGCTCGCCGCGAAGCTCTACCTCAGCCGGCAGGGCGTCGAGTACCACATCAGCACGATGCTGCGGAAGTTCAAGGTGCCCAACCGGGCCGCCCTCGCCTCCAAGGCGTACTCGGTGGGGATCTTCCGGGTCGGCTGCTGGCCGCCCCAGGTGCTCCCGGACTACGTCACCCGGTGATTCCCGGCGGCTCCCCTCGGCCGCCGGCGACACCCGCACCGCGAACCATCTCCACCACACCGGGCCGGTCAGTGCCGCAGCGCTGACCGGCTCGGCGCGTCCGCCCCCCGCGGACCCGTCGAGGCGGTCGGCGCCTACCTGGTGCCGACCGCCTCCGGCGTCCGTGGCCGTCAGTCGCCGACCCGGTCCTCGGACCTGTCGTGCGCCGCCAGCTCCCGGTCGATCAGGTCGAACATCTCGTCGTCGGTGGCCCCGCCCAGTTCCATGTCGTGCTCCGCCATCCGGTCCGACCCGCCGCCGCACAACGCCAGCATCGCGCGCAACCGGTCGCCGATCTGGTCCCTGGTCGCCTCGGCGACGTCACCGGCGGCCAGTACCGATCCGAGCCGGTCCAGTTCGGCCAGCAGCTCGCCGTCGGGGTCACCGACCAGCTCCGAGCGCAGGTGGTCGGCCAGGGCCCGCGGCGTCGGATGGTCGAACACCACCGTCGCCGCCAGCCGTACGCCGGTCGCCGCGTTCAGCCTGTTGCGGAACTCCACCGCGGTCAACGAGTCGAAGCCGAGCTGCTTGAACGGGGTGTTGGCCCGGACGCCGTCGGTACCGGTGTGCCGCAGTACGGCCGCCGCATTGCCGCGTACCAGGTCGAGGACCGTCCGGTCCCGTTCCGCGTCCGGGAGCGCGGCCAGGCGCTGCGCCAGGGAGTCCGCCTCGGGCGCGGGCCCCGCCGGTCCGTCGTTGGGCGTACCGACCTGCCGGGCCTCGGCCAGCTCGTCCAGCAGCGGCCGCTGCGCGGCGAACGTGTAGGCCGGCAGGAACCGCTCCCAGTCGATGTCGGCGACCACCACGACCTGCTCGTCGTGGTCCAGCGCCCGCTGCAGCGCCGCGACCGCGAGGTCCGGGGACATCTCCCGGACGCCGCGCAGGCTCAGCGCCTCGGACTGGGCGTCGTCGATCATGCCGCCGCCGGCCCACGCCCCCCAGCACACGGACGTGGCCGGTGCCCCGGCCGCCCGGCGGCGCCGGGCGAACGCGTCGAGGTACGAGTTGGCCGCGGCGTAGGCGATCTGCCCGCCGTTGCCCCACACTCCGGCGCCGGAGGAGAAGAGTACGAAGGCGTCCAGGGCGGCCGGGTCGAGCAGCTCCTCCAGGTGCCGCGCGCCGGCGACCTTCGCCGCCATCACCTCGGCCACGGACTTGACGTCCAGCTCACCCAGTGGAGTGCCGTCACCCGGCACGCCCGCCGCGTGAAACACCGCGGTCACCGGTTCGTCGGCCGGCAGCTGCGCGAGCAGCCGCTCCAGCGCGGCGCGCTCGGCCACGTCGCAGGCCACGACCGTGACGCGGGCGCCGGAGCGGACCAGCTCCTCACGAAGCTCCGTGGCGCCCGGTGCGGCCGGACCCCGCCGGCTGGTCAGTACGATGTGCCCCGCGCCGTTGCGGGCCAGCCAGCGGGCCGTGTGCGCGCCCAACGAGCCCGTACCGCCGGTCACCAGGACGGTGCCCCGGGGTCGCCACGACCGGACCGGTGCGCGCCCCTCCAGGGCCGCGCGGACCATCCGCCGCCCGAACACGCCGGACGCGCGGACCGCGACCTGTTCGCCACGGGTGGCGCCGCCGAGTACCCCGCACAGCCGGTCGACGGCCGCGCCGTCCAGGATCTCCGGCAGGTCGACCATGCCGCCCCAGCGGGCCGGCTCGTCGAGCCCGAGGACGGTACCGAGACCCCAGACCTGGGCCTGTACCGGCCGGGTCACCGGGTCGGCGGAGCCGACCGAGACGGCGGACCGGGTCGCGCACCACAGCGGCGCCTCGATGCCGGTCTCCGCCAGTGCCTGCGCCAGCGCGATCGAGCCGGCCAGCCCCACCGGTACGACCGGGTGCCCGGGGGTGGGACGCTCGTCCAGCGCCAGCAGGGACAGCACCCCGGTCACGGGACCGGCGAGCGCCCGCAGGGTGTCGGCGACCTCGGCCGGCGATCCGGTGGCCACCTCGATCGCGGCGACCTCCGCGCCGTGCTGGGCGAGCCCGCGCCGCACGTCCGCGACGATCCGGGCGGTGTCGGTGTCCGGCAGCGTGCCCGCGGGGACCGCGACCAGCCACCTGCCGGCGAGCGTGCCGGAGTCCCCGGTCGACAGCGGCGACCAGCCGATCCGGTACCGCCAGCGGTCCACTGTGGACTCGTCGTCGCGGCGTCGGTGCCAGGACGACAGGGCCGGCAGCACCCGTTCCCAGGTCTGCGCGTCGACGTCCGTGTCACCGGTCAGCCCGGCCAGGTCGCCGTCCTGGACCGCCCGCCAGAACTCGGCGTCCAGCGGGCCGTCCACGGCGGACGGCGCGGTGTCGACGTTCACCCAGAAGCGGTCCCGCTGGAAGGCGTAGGTGGGCAGCTCGACCCGGCGGGCGCCGAGACCGTCGAACACCGGCTCCCAGTCCACCGGTACGCCGCGCACGTACGCCTCGGCCAGCGAGGTGTGGAAGCGTCGCAGGCCGCCCTCGTCACGCCGCAGCGAGCCCGTCACCACCGAGTCCTCGGCGGACCGGCCGACCGCCTCCAGCGTCTGACCGACGGCCGTGGTCAGTACCGGATGGGGGCTGCACTCGACGAAGATCCGGTAGCCCTCCGCGGCCAGGCCGCGCACCGCGTCCTCGAAGCCGACCCGCTCGCGCAGGTTGCGGAACCAGTAGCCGCCGTCCTCCTCGGCCGGGCGCAGCCACTCCCCGGTCACGGTGGAGAACATCGGCACCTGGCCCTCGCGCATCCGCACCGGTGCCATCGCCGCGGTCAGCTCGTCGCGCAGCAGCTCCACCTGTGGGGAGTGCGAGGCGTAGTCCACGGCGATGCGTCGCGCCCGGATCTCGTCCGACTCGCAGCCGACGACGAGTTCGTCGATCGCGGCCGGGGTGCCGGACACGACCGTCGAGGACGGGCCGTTGTGCGCCGCGACGGTGACCGCGCCGCCGTACCGGGAGAGCCGGTCCGCCAGCTGGTCGGCGGGCAGCGCCACCGACGCCATCGCGCCGCCCCCGGCGAGGGCCAGGATCGCCCGGCTGCGCAGTACCACCACGCGGGCCGCGTCCTGCAGCGACAGCACGCCGGCCACGCAGGCCGCGGCGATCTCGCCCTGCGAGTGGCCCACCACCGCGTCGGGCCGTACGCCGTGCCGGTGCCACAGCTCCGCCAGCGCCACCATGACCGCGAAGGACAGCGGCTGCACCACGTCGACCCGGTCGAGCCCGGGCGCGGCCGGCGCGCCCCGCAGTACGTCCTCGGCGGACCAGTCGGTGAACCCGGCCAGCGCTGCCGCGACCTCGCGGAACCGGGCGGCGAACACCGGCGAGGTGTCCAGCAGCTCGACCGCCATGCCGACCCACTGCGCGCCCTGGCCGGGGAACACCAGGGCGATCCTGCCGTCCACCGTGGCCACGCCCTCGACCAGTTCGGCGGCGGGCTGTCCGGCGGCCAGCGCGGCCAGCCCGGTGCCCAGCTCCGCCCGGTCGGCGCCGACCACGACGGCCCGATGTTCGAACGGGGACCTCGTCGCCACCAGCGAATGACCCACGTCCACGGCGTCCAGCTCGGGACCGGCCTCGACGTGCGCGAGCAGCCGGCGGGCCTGGGCGCGCAGCGCGTCCTCTCCGCGGGCCGAGACCACCCACGGAACGCTCGGCGCCGGGACCCCGCCCGTCTCGACGCTCGGCTGGGTGGCCGGCTCGGCGGCCGGTTGGGTGGCCGGCTGCTCCAGGATCACGTGCGCGTTCGTGCCGCTGATCCCGAACGAGGACACCCCGGCCCGGCGCGGCGCGTCCCGGTCCGGCCAGGAGACGTGCTCGGTCAGCAGCCGTACCGTGCCGGCCGACCAGTCCACGTGCGACGACGGCGCGTCGATGTGCAGCGTCTTCGGTACCAGCCCGTGCCGCATCGACAGGACCATCTTGATGACCCCCGCGACGCCGGAGGCGGTCTGCGCGTGCCCGATGTTCGACTTCACCGAACCCAGCCACAGCGGCCGGTCGGCCGGCCGGTCCCGGCCGTACGTGGCGAGCAGCGCCTGCGCCTCGATCGGGTCGCCGAGCGTGGTGCCGGTACCGTGCGCCTCCACCACGTCCACATCGGACGGTACGAGGGCCGCCCGGGTCAGCGCCTGCCGGATCACCCGCTGCTGTGACGGCCCGTTCGGCGCGGTCAGCCCGTTGCTCGCGCCGTCCTGGTTGACCGCCGACCCGCGCACCACGGCCAGTACCGGGTGGCCGTTCGCGGTCGCGTCGGACAGCCGCTCCAGGACCAGCATGCCGACGCCCTCGGCGAGGCCGAAGCCGTCCGCGGCGTCCGCGAACGGCTTGCACCGGCCGTCGGCCGCCAGGCCGCGCTGTCGGCTGAACCCGACGAACTGCACCGGGGTCGACATGACCGCCGCGCCGCCGGTCAGCGCCAGCCGGCACTCGCCGCGCCGCAGCGACTCGGCCGCGAGATGCAGCGCCACCAGCGAGGACGAGCACGCGGTGTCCACCGTGATGGCCGGGCCCTCCAGCCCGAAGGCGTACGCGATCCGGCCGGACGCCACGCTGCTCTGCCCGCCGGTCACCAGGTACCCGTCGGTGCCGTCGGCGGACTGCTGGAGCCGCGCCGCGTAGCCCTGGTCCGCCATGCCCAGGAACACCCCGGCCTGGCTGCCCCGCAGCGCCGCCTGGTTGATCCCGGCCCGTTCGAACGCCTCCCAGGCCGTCTCCAGTACCAGCCGTTGCTGCGGGTCCATGGCCACCGCCTCGCGCGGCGAGATGCCGAAGAACGCCGGGTCGAACTCGGCGGCGTCGTGCAGGAAGCCGCCCTCCCGCACGTAGCTGCCCTCGCCCCGGTCCGGGTCCGGCTGGTACAGCGACCCGGTGTCCCAGCCACGGTCGGTCGGGAACATCGACACCGCGTCCCCGCCCGCCAGCAGGAGCTGCCAGAGGTCGTCGGGGGAGGCGACGCCGCCGGCGTACCGGCAGCTCATCCCCACGATCGCCACCGGGTCGTCGTCCGGGGCCACACCCGGCTCGGTGCCGGCCACCGGCCCGGCAGCCCCGCCCACCAGTTCGGTACGCAGGAAACCGGCCAGCGCGGTCACGCTCGGATAGTCGAAGACGGCCGTCGCGGGCAGCTTCAGCCCGGTGGCGCCGTTGAGCGCGTTGCGCAGCTCCACCGCGGTCAGCGAGTCGAAGCCCATGTCCATGAACGCCCGCTTGACGTCCACGCCGTCGGCGTCCTGGTGACCCAGTACCCGCGCGGCGTGCCCCCGGACCAGGTCGCGCAGCGCCCGTTCCTGGTCGTCGACGGTCAGCGCGGCCAACTGCCCGGCCAGCGGTACGGCGGCGCGTTCCGCCGCCTCGCCGTCCGGCGCGGAATCCAGGTACGGGCGGGCGTCCGGGATGTCGCGCAGCAGCGGACTGGGCCGCGCGGTGGAGAACACCGGCGCGAAGCGTTCCCAGTCGATGTCCGCGATCACCGGGACCGTCTCGTCGCGGTCCATCGCGTGCTGCAGCGCCACCATCGACGGTTCGGGCTCGATCACGGGTACCCCGCGGCGGCGCAGGACGTCGGTGATCTGTTCGACGATCATGCCGCCGCCGGCCCACGGACCCCAGGCGACCGAGTGCGCCGGCAGGCCGTCGGCGCGCTGCCGCTGGGCCAGCGCGTCCAGGTAGGCGTTCGCCGCCGCGTACCCACCGTGGTCGCCGACGCCCCAGACCCCGGCGATGGAGGAGAAGTAGACGATCGCGTCGAGTTCGTCGCGGTCCAGCAGCTCGGCCAGGTGCCGGGCGCCCGAGACCTTGCCGGCGGCGATGCCGGCGAAGTCCGCGACCGTACTGTCCGCCAGCGGCGCGAGGGACACCACGCCCGCGGTGTGCACCACCGCGTTGACCGTCTCGCCGGCCGCGCGCAGGTCCCCGACCAGCCGGGCGACGCTGTCGCGGTCGGCGATGTCGCAGGCGACGACGCTGGCGCGGACGCCGCGGTCGGTCAGCTCGGCGAGCAGTTCGTCCGCCCCGGGCGCGGCGTCGCCGCGGCGGCTGGTGAGTACCAGGTGCCCCGCGCCGCCGTCGGCCAGCCAGCGGGCCACGTGACCGCCGAGCGCGCCGGTGCCCCCGGTGACCAGAACGGTGCCGCGGGGGCGCCAGGTGTCCCGCGCGGGCGTCGTGACACCCCGCAGCAGCCGGCGGCCGAACAGTCCGGACGCCCGGACCGCCACCTGGTCCTCGTCCGCCGCGGCGAGGACCGCGCACAGCCGGGTCAGGGCGTCGTCGTCGACGGTGTCGGGCAGGTCCACCAGGCCGCCCCAGCGGTGCGAGTGTTCCAGCGCGGCCACCCGTCCGAGGCCCCACACCTGGGCCTGCACCGGGCCGGTCGGCGCCTCCGCCGGGGACGCGGCCACCGCGCCCCGGGTGACGCACCACAGCGGGGCCGTCAGCTCGACGTCCCCGAGCGCCTGGATCAGCGCCAGGGTCTGGCCCAGGCCGTGCGGTACGACCGGGTGCTCCCGGTCGTCGGCCTCGTCGAACGCCAGCAGCGACAGGACGCCGGTGACCGGCGCGCCGTCCGCGGTCACCCCGGTGAGGGACGCCCCGATCGCGGCCCGTCCCTGGTCGGTCGGCATGGTGAGTACGGTCGGCTCGGCGCCCGCGCCGGTCAGCGCGGCCGCCACCCGGTGCGCCAGGTCCGGCTCGGCGCCACGCTCCGGGGCCACCACCAGCCACCGGCCCGCCAGCGTGGTGTGACCGCCGGACTCCAGCGCGGACCAGCCGATCCGGTACCGCCAGGACTCCGCGACGGACTCGGTACGGCGGCGCTGCCGCCACGCCGACAGCGCGGGCAGGACGTGCCGCGCGGACTCCTCGTCGAGGCGCAGCACGCCGGCCAGCGCCGCCGGGTCCGCCGACTCGACCGCCTCCCAGAAGCCGCCGTCCGCCCAGCCGGTGCCGTCGCCGGCGGTGCCGGACATCAGCCGCTCCAGCCCGGCGTCCAGCCAGTACCGGCGGCGCTGGAACGCGTACGTCGGCAGCTCGACGGTCGGAGTACCGTCGCCGAACACGGTGCCGAGGTCCACGCCGACCCCGCGTACCCACGCCTCGGCGGCGGAGGTGAGGAACCGGTCCAGGCCGCCGTCGTCGCGGCGCAGCGACCCGGTCACCACCGACTCGTCCGCCGCGCCGGGCACCGACTCGACGGTGTCGCCGATCGCGGAGGTCAGTACGGGGTGCGCGCTGCACTCCACGAAGACGCGGTAGCCGGACTCCAGCAGCCCCCGGGTGGCGCGCTCGAAGTTCACCGTCTCGCGCAGGTTCGTGTACCAGTACCCGGCGTCCAGTTCGGCCCCGGACAGCCAGTCGCCGGTCACGGTCGAGTAGATCGGCAGCTCACCGGCGCGCGGCGTCACCGGCGCCAGGTCCGCGAGCAGCCGTTCGCGGATCTGCGTGACGTGCGCGGAGTGCGACGCGTAGTCCACCGGGATGTGCTTCGCCCGGATCCCGTCCGCCTCGCACCGCCCGGCCAGCTCGCGCAGCGCGGCGTCGTCACCGGAGACCACCACGGCCGACGGCCCGTTCACCGCCGCGACCGAGATCCGACCCGCCCAGCGGTCCAGCAGCGGCGTCACCGCCTCTCGGGAGGTCGCCACGGACAGCATGCCGCCGTCACCGGCGATGGCGAGCAGCGCCCGGCTGCGCAGCGC
>JBAUUM010000393.1:0-4774 GCA_049582705.1 Actinocatenispora sp. | reverse complement strand
GGGCGCGGTCCGTCAGCGGTGCGACCGTCATTAGGACGCCCCGCGCGCCATCATCTGCGGGATGGTGCCCTTCTTGCGCTCCGCGGTGAACGTGGTGGCGAGCTGCCGGCAGTACTCCTCGGGGTTCATCTTGTTCGTCAGCACCTTCTCCAGGCCCTGGAACACGAACGTGTCCGACTGCGGCGGGAACCAGGTCCAGGTGACGTAGCCGTAGTTGCCGCTGGACACGGCGTTGTTGACGGCGGTCAGCACGCGCGCCGAGCGGGGGTCGGTCTTGACCGGGATCTCGCTGTCCCGCAACGTGATCGGGATGTTGTACGTCGCCGGGACGTCGGCCATCCGCTGCAGCGCGGCGTCGCGGTCGCCGTAGTACCAGTTCAGGAACGCCGCTGCGGCGTCCTGGTTCTTGCTGGCCTGGTTGATCGCGAACGACCCACCGATGCCGATCGGATAGGTGTCCGGCTTCACCGAGTCGGACAGCGGCGGCATGGGCATCCAGTCCCAGTCGCTGTCGTTGCCCGCCGCCTTGCCGAAGAACTGGCCGATGTTGCTCATGTACCACCCGCCCTGCGGGATGGTCGCGACCTTGCCCTTGCCGAACTTGGCACCGACCTCGGCCGAGGGCACCGAGAAGTACTTGCTGACGCCGCCGGCGACCCAGCCCTTGTCGAAGTACGACTTGAGCAGGCGCACCGCGTCCACGAAGACCGGGTCGGTGAACTGGATCTTGCCGGTCAGCGCCTGGTGTACGGCGTCCGGGCCGGAGAAATTGTTCCAGAACATGGTCATCAGCCACTCGCCCGCCGCGGCCCAGTCCACGTTGGACGAGCCGAACGGCACGATGCCGTTGCCCATCGCCTCCTCGGCGAAGGCCTCCAGTTCGGACCGGTTCTGCGGCTCGGTCCACTTCTTGGACTCGAACAGGGTCTTGTTGTAGTAGACCATCATCGTGTCCACCCGCATCGGCAGCGCGGCGAGCTTGCCGTCGATGGTGAACGCCTTGATCGCCCAGTCGGCCAGCTTGTCGTTCCAGTGCCACTTCTTCGCGTACGGGGTGAGGTCGGCGAGCACGCGCGCCTTGCTCCACGCGATCGTCTGGGTGGCACTGGGTCCACGCACGATGTCCGGGCCGGACCGTGCCTGCAGCGCCGTCTGCACCTGCTGCCGAAGATCCTGGCCCTTGTAGTAGGACGTCTTCATGTGGATCTTCGGGTTGGCCTTCTCGAAGGCGCCGACAACATGATCGTCGAAGTACTTCTGGTTCGGCTCACCGGTGATGTCGATCCACAGGGCGACGGTGCCGCTGCCGCTGCCCTTTCCACCGCCACCGCCTCCGCCGCAGCCGGCCAGCAGGCTCGGCACGGCGAGGCCGGCGCCGACGAGGCCGGCGCTGGACAGCAGACCGCGTCGGCTCAGGTGTGGTCCAGTCATTGCTCTTCCTCACGTGGGGTTGGACCGGGCGGGAGGGGCCGGGCCGTGATGGGCGTGATACGTACTGTGTGGGTCGTGGTACGGCCCTCCGTCACGGAGAGCGCGATGCCACCGCACTCGTAGGTGCTGTCGTGCAGGTCGAACAGGGTGATGCCGTCGACGCTGGCCCGGATGTGGTCACCGTCGACGTCGAGACGGAGATTGTAGGTTCGGCCGTATTCCCAGTCGTACGCGCACCGGGCCAGTACGTCGTCCGGTCCGCGCAGGAGGCGCGCGCTGTCGGTCCCGACGAGTTCCAGCCGGTAGAACCGGCTGAGGCCCTGCACCCTGGCGGCCAGGCCGACCGCGCCGGCCAGATGCGGGGTGACATCCGCGGTGACGGTGAGGTCCCGCCACTCCCGCTCACCGGTGATGATCGCGCCGGTGCCCCGGTTCTGCACGATCCGGAACGGCTCGGGCCACCGTTCGTCCCACCGGTCCACCGCCGGGACCCAGGCCCGCCGCCACATCGTGCCGCCGTCGTCGGGACGGGTGAGGGTGACGGTCGGCGCCCCGTCCCAGGTCAGGTCGTGCAGGGTGGCCGGGCCGCCGGTGCGGACGCCGACCGCGACGACCGGCTGCCCACCGAGGTCCGGCACGGTCCAGGTGGCCTCGCCGTCGGTCGCCGGCGGACCCTCGATCGTGCGCGGCTCGTCGGTGCCCGTGTAGACCCGCAGCACCAGGCGGGCGTCACCGTCCAGATGCGCGCGGACCGTCTGTCCGGAGTAGAGGGTCGGGCTGCCGACGAGTCCGTAGATCGGCATGTTCTGCGCCTCGGGCGGAATGAACGTCGGGGTGAGTACGTTGGCGGCGCCGTCGATCTCCAACCGACCATCGCCGTTGCGTACCGTCGCCTCACCCTCGGCGACCTGGAATCCCTGCACCGAGTCGGGCAGCGTGAAATGGAAGCGGGCCGCCGGCGCCGGCTCGGCGGGGGCCGCGTAGCGCTGCCGGCCGAGAGCGGCGAGGGCGAGTGCCTCACGGGCCGCGTCGGTGACGCAGGCACCACCGTCGGCGGTGGGCAGGTACAGCCGGTCGGCGACGGGCCCGCGCCAGTCCTGCCGGCCGAGCCCGGCGAGCCCACCGAACACGCCGCAGATCGCGCCGACGTTGCCGCCGTTCGAGTCGGTGTCCCAGCCGGACGTCGTCACCACGGTCATCGCCTGGTCGAAGTCTCCGCCACTGTGCGCCAGCGCTGCGATCACGATCGCGTGGTTCGGCACCACGTGGCAGTTCCCGCCGTACAGGTGGTAGCCGTACCGTTCCTCGATCCTGGCCCGGGTCGCCTTCCAGTCGCCGTCGGCCGCCCAGCCGCGCACGTCGGCGTGGATCCGGGCGATCAGGCTGTCCGCCGGGATGACCGCGACGGCGGCGTCCAGCAGGGCGTCCATCGTGTCCGTGGTGAACGCGCCGGCGACCAGCGCGGCGACGACCCGCGCCGCGTGGACCGCCTCGCCGTCGTGGCTGACCCGGGCCGCCCGCTCGGCCAGGTCGGCCGCGCCGGTCAGGTCCCCGGGGCAGGTCAGGGCGAACCCCTCGACGAAGATCTGCGCGCCGACCTGCTCGGCGACGACGCGTCCGTTGCGGGCGACCGAGCCGCTCTCCGGCGGCGCGATGCCGGCCTTCATCCGCAGGTACGCGGTGTGCTCGGTCGAGTTGCCCATGCCGCCCCACCACAGCACGCACTTCTCCTCGACGATGTAGTTCAGCCACGCCGCGCCGACCTCCGCCGAGGTCGGGTCGAGTCCGGCGTCCCGCAGCGCGCGGGGGAAGACGAACGTGCCGCTGATGTCGTCGTCGGTCACCAGGAACAGGTGGTGCTTGAGCGCCACGTCGGTGCGGTCGTTGACGTAGTAGGTGACGTCACCGAGTTCGGCCGAGATCTTCTCGTACCGCCAGCCCTCGAACGGCCGGCCGAGGTACACGGCGATGATCTTGCCGAGCACGCCCGCGTAGACGCGTTCGGTGTAGTCGCTGGTGATGGACATCAGAAGGGAACCCCTGCCTGCAGCACGATGTTCGCGTACGGTGTGTCCTCGCCGGTCCGGACGACCGCCGTGGCCCGCCCGGTGGCGGCTTTCAACTCGTCGTGGCTGACCCGGTCGATCGGGGTGTCCCCCAGCAGCGAGGTCAGGTCCTCGACCAGCTTCGCGTCGCACAGTTCCTCGGCGAGCGTCGCCCGCTCGACGACGAGTTCGGCCAGTACCGGTCGCAGGACGCCGACCAGTCCCGGTTCGCCCCGGGTGACGACCAGGTCGACGATCTCCACACCGTCGGGTACCGGCAGGCCGGGGTCGGCGACCACGAGCAGGTGACCGTGGCCCATGCCGGCGATCAGCGCGAGCAGTCGCGGATGCCAGAGTCCCGAGTGCCGCATCACGCCTCCCCGTCGATGAGCGCGTCGAGGGCGTCGCGGGTCGGCAGTGCGGACTGCGCGCCGAGCTGGCCGGTCGCCAGCGCACCGGCGGCGCAACCCTGCCGTACCGCCTCGGCGAGCGTGGCGGAGTCGGCCAGCGCGACCGCGACCGCCCCACAGAACGCATCACCCGCACCGGTGGTGTCGACCACGTCCGCCGGGAAGGCGGGCCGGGTCCAGCCGACGGTGCCGTCATGGGCCGCCGCACCGTGGGCGCCGAGCGTGACGACGCAGGCCGACGGGCCCTGCCGGCAGAGCTTCCCCGCGATGTCCGACCACTCCTGGCTTCCGGACCGCGCCGGCAGACCCGCCAGCGACGCCGCCTCGGTCTCGTTGACGATCAACACGTCCACATGCGACAGCAGCTCGGTCGACGACGGGTCATCCGGTCGGGGCGGCGGCGCGGCGTTGAGCACGACCCGGGCACCCGCCCGCCGCGCCGCGCTCGCCGCGGCGCAGCAGGTCTCGACGGGGATCTCCAGCTGGAGGACCAGTACGTCCTGCGGTGTCAACGCGTCGGCCAGCCCGGCCAGCGCGGCCGGCCGGAGCGCGTGGTTCGCGCCGGAGGCGACGACGATCGTGTTCTCGCCGTCGGCGGCGACGACGATCAGCGCGACACCGGTGCTCTCGCCGTCGATCTCGGTGACGTGCTCCACGCGTACCCCGTCAGCGCCGAGCGAGTCCCGCAGCTGGCGGCCGAACGCGTCGGCGCCGACCGCGGCGTACAGGGTCGTGTCCGCGCCGAGCCGGCTCGCCGCGACGGCCTGGTTCGCGCCCTTGCCGCCCGGACGGAACGCCGCCTGCCGGGCCAGCAGCGTCTCGCCCGGCGTCGGCAGGTGGTCGACGCGGGAGATGATGTCGACGTTCGCGCTGCCGACGACCACGACC
>JBAUUM010000392.1:0-2090 GCA_049582705.1 Actinocatenispora sp. | reverse complement strand
GGCCACCTCCGCCCGCTGCCGCTGCTGGTCGTACCCGGCGGCGGCGTGCCGTGCCGCCTCGGCCTCCTTGGCCGACCGGGCCGCCATCGCCCGGTGCTGTTCCCCGGTCGCGCGGGCCTCGTCGCGCTCCCGCTGCGACAGGTTCGGGTCCTGCGCCCGCTCCTCGTGGGCCCGCGCCGCCCGTTCGTGCTGGGCGGCTGCCACGCCGAACCGGTCCGCCGCGTCGGCGGCCGCCGAGTGCTCCCGTTCGGCCTCGTCCCGGTCGTCCGTGGCGTGCTGTTCGGTCCGGCGCAGATCGGCGGCCACTACGCCGTGGCGTTGCGCCTCCCGCCACTGGTGCCCGGACTCGATCCGCTGCCGGCTGGCCCAGTCCCGGTGGTGGACCGCACGTTCGTGGCTGATGTGCGCCTCGACCGCGGTACGGTCGCCGACCGGTACCTGCCGCTGGTACTCGGGGGTGAGCGGCCGGGCGCCGTACCGGCCACCGGGTGCGTCGTCGAAGGGCACCGGATGCCCGTTGCCGTCGACGACCAGGGCGTCCACGCTGTCGATGACGTGCGGCGCGAACAGCCCGTCGAGGGTGTCGGCCAGCCGACCGGTCTGCACGTCCACGTACCGGACGGTGCCGCCGTCGTTCACCATCGCCCAGGCGTGCGCGCCCGAGGCGTGCCAGGCGGTCACGATCGATGCGAACGAGCCGGGTCCGGCGGTCAGCAGCTGGTCCCGGATCCGGTCGAAGCCGGCCCGCGCGGTGGCTGCGCGGTCCTGCGGCGACTGCTGCGAGGCGTCGTCCACCAGCGACTGGTACCGGCCGCCGGTCAGGTCCTCGATGCGGCCGGGGCCGCCCTGCTCCCCGGCGAACGCGTGCCGCGGCTCCCCGCCGCTGTACCCGTCGAAGGTCCGCGGCGCGGCCACGGTCGGCCGGCCGTGCGTCCAGCCGTCGAAGAAGGAGGCGACCGTGTCGTTGCAGTTCATCGACCGGGTCGGGTCGTCCCGGCGGCCGAAGGCGTTGATCCGGCTCACCAGTCGTTCGGTGAGCCGCGGATGCCGCTGGAAGTTGCCGTCCCGATCGCGTGGCCAGCGGGCCTCCAGGCGACGCTGATGCTGGGCGAGCGGGCGGCGCAGGCCACCGGGGTGGTCGTACCGTCGGGACCGGTGGCCGGCCGGCGGCACGTCACCGCCGGTCAGCGCGGAACGGGACGGGCCGTCCTCGTCGCCGACGAGTCCGAGGTGTTCGTCGTTGACCAGATGCCAGGCGCGCGCACCCAGGGTCCGCTGCAGGTCCTGGGTGACCCAGTCCCGCTTCCTCGCCGCGTCGTCGGCCCTGGCCCGGTGCGCGGCACCGGCCCGGCGCTCGTCGTCCGCGTGCGTCCTGGCGGCGTCCGCGTCCGCGCGGTGGAGGTTCGCGCCGTGGTCGGCACGGGCCGCCTCGTCCCGCAGGTGTTGCGCCCACGGATCCTGCGGATGCAGGTCGTCGGCCCGGCTGCGCAACCGGGCCGCCTCGCCGGCCAGCCGGGTCGCCTCGGCACGGTGCCCGCTCTCCTGCTGGTCGGCGAGATCGGCCCGGTGGAAGCGTTCCTGCGCCTGATGCTGGTGCTCGGCGACGTACCCGGCGACGTCACGGACCCGCATCTGCCGGCCGTCGTCGAGCTGGATCGGGCGGTGACCGGACTCCGCGGCGATCCGGGCCTGCTGCTCCGTGACGTTCTGCCGGTAGGCGCGTTCCTCCCGGCCGTCCGCGGTGAACGCCTCGCGGAACCGGCGCTGGACGCCGTCCACGAACCGGTGCAGGGGCGACTCACCGTACGGGCGGCGTACCGCGTCCCGCGTGCCCGGCGGTACCGGATCCGACCGGTCGCCGGCGTGGCCATCGTCGGGGTGACCGGTGTCGGGGCGACCGTCGCCCTGGTGGGCGTCGGGGCGGCTCTCGTCGGGCCGGCGTTCGTCGGATCTATCGGCGTCGGGGCGGCCGGTGTCGGGGCGGCCGGTGTCGGCTGCGGGGTGCTCGCCGGTGTGCGGACCCGCCGTCCCGGCGGCGTCCCGGCCCGGCGTGCCGCCGTCCCGACCTGGCGTTGCGCCGCCGCTGTCCC
>JBAUUM010000391.1:0-2916 GCA_049582705.1 Actinocatenispora sp. | reverse complement strand
GCCGACCCGGCGGCGACCGTACGGCTGCTCGCCGACCTGCTGGAGCGGGTCTGGGCGGCGCTGGTGGAACCGGACTGGCCGCGGATCCGCGCGCTGCTGGACGCCGACATCGCGTACCACACGCGCCGGCTCGCGGAGTCCGGCCTGGAACGGCTCTTCGCCGACCTGCACCCGCGACTGTCCTATGCGGACGGTGTGCTCACGTTCCGGCCCCGGCGGGTCGGCTGGCAGGACCACCGCGACCTCCGCGGTGCCGGGCTGGTACTGATGCCGAGCGTGCTGACCTGGCCGGACCTGGTGACTGGGTTCGCCCCACCGTGGCAGCCCACGATCGTGTACCCGGCGCGCGGCATCGGTGCGCTGTGGCAGCCGGACGAGCCCAGCGACGCGCTGCGCCGGCTGCTCGGCGCCGGCCGGGCGGGTGTCCTGGTGGCGCTGGGGACCCCGACCTCGACCACGGCGCTGGCCCGCCGGCTGCGGCTCGCGCCCGCCACGGTGTCCGCGCATCTGGCCGTGCTGCGCGACGCCGGTCTGGTCACCGGCCGGCGCTACCGGCACGAGGTCCTGTACCAGCACACCGCCGTGGCCGACGCCCTGCTCGGCGCCTGTCCGACCGGCCCCGCCGGCGGATCTGGGCGCTGATGCGCGGGTCGGTACGACACACCATGGCGTGAGGTGAAGAAGGCACAAAAAGAATAAAAGCCGTTGCCCTCTCCCGTTGCGGCCATGATCCGCCTAGTATTCGGCCTGCCCTTCAGTGTGATGGTTGTCATGTGAACCGGTTCGGCTATCGCCGCGCCGGGATTGGGAGGAGGCGGTCCTCGTGACCGAACCCGACTCGGACGGCGCCGGGCTGACCCCCGCCGGTGCCGGCGGGCCAGCCGGAACCGCAGACCCCGCGCAGAGTTCGACTGCGCCGCGTCGTCGTTCCGACTACAGCCCGTGGAACTGGGTGCTGGTCATTCCTGTACTCGTGCCCCTGCTGACCTTCTTGTTCAACTCCGACCAGCCGCGACTGCTCGGCTTCCCGCTCTTCTACTGGCTCCAGATCGCCTTCATCATCCTCGGCGTCGGCGGCACCACTCTCGTGTACCAGCTCACCAAGAGGGGGCGATGAGCCGTGTGGAAGGACCACATCACCGAACTGGTGATCTTCATCCTCCTGTTCGTCGCGGTGAGCGTCGTCGGCTTCGTCGCCGCCCGCTGGCGCCGCCCGACCGAGATGATGCACCTCGACGAATGGGGACTGGGCGGCCGCAGCTTCGGCTCCTGGATCACCTGGTTCCTCGTCGGCGGTGACCTGTATACGGCGTACACGTTCGTCGCGGTACCGGCCCTGGTGTTCGGCGCCGGCGCGGCGGGCTTCTTCGCCGTGCCGTACACCGTCGTGGTGTACCCGCTGGTGTTCCTGGTGCTGATCCGGCTCTGGTCCGTCTCACACCGGCACGGGTTCGTCACCCCGGCCGACTTCGTCCGGGCCCGGTTCGGTTCCCCCACCATGGCGTTGCTCGTCGCCATCACCGGCATCATCGCGACCATGCCGTACATCGCGCTCCAGCTCGTCGGCATCTCGGCCGTGCTCAAGACCATGGGCCTCGGCGCGCACTGGCCGTTGATCATCGCGTTCCTCGTACTGGCCGCGTACACGTACCAGTCCGGGCTGCGCGCCCCCGCGCTCATCGCGTTCGTCAAGGACCTGCTGATCTACGCGGTGATCCTGGTGACCGTCATCTACATCCCGTACAAGCTCGGCGGTTTCGGGCACATCTTCGACGTGGCGACCAAGCACTTCACCGACCTCAACGCCGCCAACGCCAAGGCCGGCAAGCCGCCGGCGGGCGGAGTGACCCTCGCATCGGCCGGCCAGCTCAACTACGCGACATTGGCGCTCGGCTCGGCGATGGCGCTGTTCCTGTACCCGCACAGCGTGACCGGGGTACTGGCCGCCAAGAGCCGCAACGTGGTCAAGCGGAACATGTCGGCGCTGCCGGCGTACAGCTTCCTGCTGGGCCTGATCGCGCTGCTCGGCTTCATGGCGATCGCGGCCGGCACCACGCCGATCGGTACCGACGGCAACACGATCGTGCCGCGGCTGTTCGACCAGATGTTCCCGAGCTGGTTCGCGGGCGTGGCCTTCGCCGCGGTCGGGATCGGCGCACTGGTACCGGCGGCGATCATGTCGATCGCTGCGGCGAACCTGTTCACCCGCAACATCTACCGCGAGTACCTGAAGCGGGACGCGACCCCGCGGCAGGAGGCGTGGGTCTCGAAGATCGTCTCGCTGGTGGTCAAGTTCGGCGCGCTGCTGTTCATCCTGTTGCTGGATCCGCAGTTCTCCATCGACCTGCAGCTCATCGGCGGTGTGATCATCCTGCAGACGCTGCCGTCGGTGGCGCTCGGGCTGCTGACCCGCTGGTTCCACCGCGGCGGCCTGATCGCCGGTTGGATCGCGGGCATGGTGGCCGGACTGTGGATGATGTACACCATCCCGAACCTCAAGACCGGCGACCTGCACTTCGGTGGCACCGCGTTCTCGCTGTCGCACCTCGGCATCGACACCACGGTGACGATCTACACCGGCTTCGTGGCGGTCATCGTCAACCTGGTGGTCGCGATCGTGGCGACGCTGATCCTGCGGGCCGTCAAGACGCCGGACGGCGCCGACCAGACGACGATCGACGACTACACGGCCGACGAGGGCGACCCCAAGGTGCAGAAGGAGATCCCGGCGCTCGCCGACGCCTGACCGACAACCCGCCTCCCGGTACGAGGCGGCAAACAGCACCCCTTCTGTGCGGCGACACGGCCGGGGTGAGCAGAACCCCTTCTGTGCAGCGACACGGTCAGGGTGACGCTGAACCTCTTCTGTGCAGCGACACGCCGAGTCAATCGGCGTGTCGCTGCACAGTGTGGGGA
>JBAUUM010000390.1:0-1955 GCA_049582705.1 Actinocatenispora sp. | reverse complement strand
GGGCCGGACCGTGCCGCACCCTGACAGACAGGTACCGGGCCGCCGGGTGGCGACCCGGTACCGGTACCGGTCTGTGCGGCGTGGGCCGGGAGACGTCCCCCGGCGGCACGCGGTCGGTCAGAAGGTCCCGCCCAGTCCCTCACGGAGCTGCGCGAGCGAGCGGGTCAGCAGCCGGGACACGTGCATCTGCGAGATGCCCACGCGCTCGGCGATCTGGGACTGGGTGAGGTTGCCGAAGAAGCGCAGTACGACGATCTTCTGCTCGCGCGGCGGCAGCTTCTCGATCAGCGGCCGGAGCGACTCGCGGTCCTCGACGTTGCCCATGCCGGGGTCGTCGTCGCCGAGCATGTCCTGCATGGCCATGCCGGCGCCGTCGTCGTTGCCGACGGGGGTGGAGAGCGACATCGCCGTGTACGCGTTGCCGGAGTCCATGCCCTCGATGACCTCGTCCTCGCTGACACCGAGGTGCTCGGCCAGGTCGGCGACCGTCGGCGACCGGCCCAGCTTCTGGGTCAGCGGCCCGGTGGCGTTGGTGATGGACAGCCGCAGTTCCTGCAGCCGCCGCGGCACCCGCACGCTCCAGCCCTTGTCCCGGAAGTGACGCTTCAGCTCGCCGGCGATGGTGGGTACGGCGTAGCTGGTGAACTCCACCCCGCGGGACTGGTCGTAGCCGTCGACGGACTTGATGAGGCCGATGGTGGCGACCTGGACCAGGTCGTCGTACTGCTCACCACGGTTGCGGAAGCGCCGGGCCAGGTGCTCGGCCAGCGGCAGGTACCACTCGATGGTGCGGTCCCGGAGTCGAGGGCGGTCGATGTGGTTCTCGGGCAGGTCGGCCAGGCGGGTGAGCAGCATCCGCCCGACCTCGTCGGACCGGCGCCGTTGGCCGGTGTCGCGGGACGTGTCCGGGCGGGTCAGGGTCCGCTGGCCGGGCACGGTGTGCGGAGCGGTGCTGGTGCGGGACGAAACGGTGGTCGCGGTCATGAAGGAAGCTCCTTCGCGAGCACGGTCGGCGAATGCGCAGCGGACAGGGCTGCGGGATCACAAGGGAGATCGCCGTACCGAAGCTGAAGCGTCAGGCCCTTTTCTCGAGCCCGCGCACAGGCCACCTGGATCCATGAGCGCACGACACTCGGCCGTGCGGTCATGGCCTGGGGCCAATCCCAAACCGGAGCGTTCGGCAGTTGGCTCTACCGAGGGCTCAACGGTTCATCCACACCTTACACGGCTGGCTGTCTAGGTCAAGACGTCATGATCCACGGGTTTCCGAGCTGCTCCAGGTCTTGAGAAGAAGCCTTTGCATAGTTATCTTCTCACTATGCCCGCGAACCAACGCCGCGATCTGAGCGGCGACATCGACGCCCTGAAGGCCCTCGCCCACCCGTTGCGGCAGCGGCTGCTCACCCGGCTGCGCCGGCACGGGCCGGCCACCTCGGCCATGCTGGCCGCCGAGTTCGGCGAGGACCGCGGCGCGACCAGTTACCACCTGCGCCAACTGGCCCGGTACGGCTTCCTCGTCGAGGACACCGAACGCTCCGCCGGCCGTCGCCGGTACTGGCGCGCGGAGCGGCTCGACATCCGGCTGCCCACCCTGGGCGACTCGACCGAGTCCGACGCCGCCGTAGAGACGATCTCCGCGCTCTGGGAGCGGGGGGCCTCCCGTGAACGGGAACGGTTCGAGGCCGACCTGTCCGCCGACCCACGCTCGTACGGTGACTTCGGCGCCGCGGCGATGTCCTCGTACGGCGAGCTGCGGCTCACCGCTGAGGAACTGCGGCGGTTCACCGAGGAGTACATCGCCCTGCTGCAGCGCTGGGGCCGGGAGATCGACGACGCACCGCCCGGATCACGGCACATCACCGCGCTGTTCACCGCGTTCCCGACACCCGGCCCGGCCGGCCCGACGAGCACAGCCGACCTCGCCGACACGACCGACCCGGACGCCGCACCTGACC
>JBAUUM010000389.1:0-3125 GCA_049582705.1 Actinocatenispora sp. | reverse complement strand
CGGTGAACATCTGCGGGACGGATGTGCTCTCGGTGATTCGCGGGTCCTTGCTGGCCTACTCGACACACGGCAGGTCGCGTTCGTCCGACCGGCATAGGTGAACACGGTCGTCGGCGAGGCCAGGGACTGGATAGTTCAGCACCATGCCGTCGATTCAAGACCTGGCCTCACTCACCCACAAGCCAACAGATAAACGTTCCGGACGTGGCAGTAGTGCGCGCGCACAAGGCACCAAGCATGTATAGGACCGCCCCATCAAATCAGGAGACATCGGTCAGGGAGCAATCACGCAAGATGACTCAATCGCCAGGGTCTTCCCAAGCATGAAGTTGCCCCACCAGGCCACCTCGGCGGGGTGTTCTGGAAAGATCGGTCACGATGAGGGACCGCGCCGTGAGACGCCGCCGAACGGCTCTGCTGATCCTGTTCCTCATATCGGGCCTGGCCATGTCCTCGTGGGCTACACGCACCCCCGACGTCCGGGACACGCTGCACGCCTCGACCAGTGAGATGGGCCTCATCCTGTTCGGTCTGTCGGCAGGATCCATGATCGGCGTACTCAGCTCCGGACGGCTGGTGTCACGCCTAGGGTCCAGGCCGATCATCAATTCCGGCGCCCTGCTCACCGTGCTGAGTCTCGTCGTGATGGGATGCGGGGCACTGATCGCCTTCGCCCCATTGGTCGCTGCGGGGCTGTTCCTGTTCGGCGTCGGCATGGGCGGCGGAGAAGTCGCCAACAACGTCGACGGCGCGGACGTGGAGCGAATCACCGGCCGCACGCTGCTGCCCACACTCCACGGCTTCTACAGCCTCGGCACCGTCATCGGCGGATGCGTGGGAATCCTCTGCACCGCTCTGCGAATCCCGGTGTACTGGCACCTGTTCACCGCCGGCGCGGCTACCGCGGCGCTGGCCATCCATGCGTGCCGCTCCATCCCCATGGGAGTCGGCAAGACCACCACCGCCGCCGAGCGCGACATCGGGACAACGAGACCGGTGTGGAAGGACCGGCGGCTACTGCTGATCGGCGGCATCATCCTGGCCATGGCCCTGGCCGAAGGTTCCGCCAACGACTGGCTCCCGCTACTCATGGTCGATGACCACGGCCTCGACGCATCCCTCGGATCGGCCGTCTACACCGGCTTCGCCGCCGCCATGACCATCGGCAGAATCGGTGGGGGACTCATCATCGACCGCATCGGACGCGCCCGCACCCTGCGTATCAGCGCACTCAGCGCAGCACTCGGACTGGGTCTGGTCATCTTCGTCAACTCCCCCGTCCTCGCGGCCATCGCGGTGCTCCTGTGGGGGCTAGGAGCCTCACTCGGCTTCCCGGTAGCGCTGTCCGCAGCCGGCGACTCCGGCCCCAACCCCGCCTCCCGCGTCAGCCTCGCGGCAACAATCGGGTACGTCTCCTTCCTCATCGGCCCACCCACCCTGGGCTTCCTCGGCCAGCATCACGGACTGAGCACCGCCATGATCGTCGTCCTCGGCTTCGTCACAATCGCGATCCTCCTCTCCCCCGCAGCCGGAACACACCGCAGTCAACCCACCGCTCAAGAGCCCGAGACCATACCGCTCACACCGCGCTGACTCCGCAGTCACCACGTCACGAAACTGCGGCTGTCTTGTTGGCCTGCCTCGTCGGCGGGTGCGTGCTCACCCTTGGCGTCAGTACTCTGCCCTGATTGAGTCTGAAACCGAGCCCCGAACCCGGACCGCCGGCGTGCCCGCCGTGGCGACACGACGGTCGATCGCTGTCGTTGCACCTCAGAGCGTTGTGCGCGCTCCGTATACTGAGAGCGTTGCCGCGGAGCAGGAGGTGATCTCGATGGGACGGCTGCTGGATCTCGTCCGTCGCCTGGTTCGTCGGCGCCGCGACGGTGATGTGCCCGCTGAAGGTTCGTACACAGTGCGGGACGCGCGCCGCCGCGACCAGGAAACTCTCGCGCGGTGGGACACCCACACCGATACCAACCGCTTCCACTGATCGCCCAACATCCAAAGATCTGTTCTCAGGCCGCCGCTAAACAGGGCTGACGCCTGAGGACTGCAACGACCTGCCCCAAGCACCAGTCACGGCCCGGCCCCCACCTTGTCGGCCAAGGCATGACGGCCCACAGGTAAACAGCGGTCAACGGATGCGGGTTCGCCAATGCGCCGGTCTGTTCAGCGCGGACGGCTGCCGCGGGGTTGAAGTGCTTGTGAAGGATCGGCGCCTGGCGACGGGTGGGTCTTGCGAGCTGCAGGGAGGCGCGCGCGAATCAGTCTGGCCGCTGTTGGGTGGATCTCTGCAAGGCCGCGGGCCTGTCGATCCTGCCAGCGGTCACCTCGTGAGATCTCCTGGCCGCGGCGAGCAGCGACGAGAACGCGTTGGACCAGCTGAGGCCCCCAGAAGACAGCAGTCGACCAAGATCCGATGCCCCAACCGGAGCGTCGTTGCCCTCTTACCCTGCCACCATCTCGCTGTCCACTCGCACCCCAACCCGCCGGCCGACCTGGTTCGCGCTCACCGCACCCGACGCCCGGTGCCGGTGGCGGCGCCTGGATCCGGGCCGGTAAGCGCTGCTGGTGCTGGCGCAGAACGGCGACAACTACCTGCGCCGCGTCGCGGTGGCCGACAATGTGGCGGTGCCTCGGTGTACTGCGAGCCGTCGCCGCCGTGGCGTCGACCTGCCCGGCGGCCAGCAGCTACCCGACCGGCTCGCCGTCACCATGTGGACGTGGCAATGGGCCGCCCGGCTTCTCTTTGCCCGTCCGTCGTCGACGTGCGCCGATGGCAGAGGCTCCGCGGCGTCTAAGCGGTCCTAACAAATTTTGGTGACGTGGCGGTGGGTGATGATGCAGGTGGCCAGGCCGAGGAACGCTTCGTGGATGTCGGCGCGTCGTTCCCAACGGATCCGGAGCCGGCGGAACCCGTGGTACCAGGCGATGGTGCGTTCCACGACCCACCGGAACACGCCCAGCCCGGATCCGTGCGCGACACCGCGGCGGGCGATCCGGGTCCCGATGCCCTTAGCGCGTAACAGCCTCCGGTACTTGTCATGGTCGTACGCCCGGTCGGCGTAGACGTGGGTAGGACGTTGTCGAGGTCGTCCCGCGCGGCCTGCGACGACGGGGATCGC
>JBAUUM010000388.1:0-10096 GCA_049582705.1 Actinocatenispora sp. | reverse complement strand
GCGCCGCGCTGGCCGGCGCGGCCCTCGGCCGGGGCGCGGCCTTCGGCGGCGGCCTTGCGGCGTTCCTTCTCCTGTTTCCAGGCGGTCTTCTTGGGCAGCTCCTCGTCCTCGCCGGGGCTGAACTTCTTGTGCCAGGGTCGGTCGCCGGCGGGCAGGGTACGGCCCCGGCCCTCCAGGCTCTGGCGGCGCTTGCCGCCGGAGCCGACCGTGCGGCCCCGCTTCGAGGAAGTACGGCGGTTACGTCGTTCGGAGTTGCCGGGCATCAGCCGCTGCCATTCGTCGTCAGTGTCCATCGTGGACCGTTGGGGGTGTCTTCGATCAGTACGCCGGCCTGCTTGAGCTGGTCGCGCACGGCGTCGGCGGCCGGCCAGTCCCGACGGGACCGGGCCGCGTCACGCTGCTCCAGCGCGAGGCCCACCAGCTTGTCGACGGTGGACTCGAGGTTGCCGGCGGCCTGGCCGGTGCCGCCGGCGGCACCGGACGGGTCGAGACCCAGCACTGCCAGCATCCCACGTACCTCGGCCAGCGCGACACGGACCGCGTCGCCGTCGCCGGCGGCGAGCGCGCTGTTGCCGGCCCGCACGGTCTCGTGTACCACCGCGAACGCCTGCGAGGTGTTCAGGTCGGCGTCCATCGCCGCCTCGAACGCGGCCGGCAGCGCCGCCGGCTCCACCTCGCCGCACAGCTCACCGGCCCGGAGTACGAACCCCTCGATGCGCCGGTATCCGGCCGCGGCCTCGTCCAGCGCGCGCTGCGAGAAGTCGATGACGGACCGGTAGTGCGGGCTGGCCAGGTAGTACCGCACCTCGACGGGGCGGATCCCGCGGGCGGCGAGTTCCGGCAGCCCGACCACGTTGCCGAGCGACTTGCTCATCTTCTCGCCGCCCATGTTCAGCGGCCCGTTGTGCACCCAGTGCCGGGCGAAGCCGAACCCCGCGGCCCGGGACTGCGCCAGCTCGTTCTCGTGGTGCGGGAACTGGATGTCCAACCCGCCGCCGTGGATGTCGAACTCCTCGCCCAGGTAGCGCCAGGTCATCGCCGAGCACTCGATGTGCCAGCCGGGCCGACCCCGACCCCACGGCGACGGCCAGTACGCGTCGGCGGGTTCGGTCGGCTTCTCGCCCTTCCACAGCGCGAAGTCGAGCGGGCTGCGCTTGTCCCGGACGGCCGGGTCGCCGGCGTCGTGTTCGGTCGGCTGCATCGCGTCGGGTCGCTGCCCGGACAGCGCACCGTACTCGGGGTACGACGACACGTCGAAGTACACCTCGCCGGCGTCCGTCACGTACGCATGACCACGGTCGATCAGCCGGGCGATCAGCTCGTGCATCTCCGGGATGTGCCCGGTGGCCCGCGGCTCGTAGCTGGGCAGCTCGACCCCGACCGCCTGGTACGCGTCGCCGAGCAGCCGCTCGTTGCGGTATCCGATGGTCCAGAACGGCACCTGTTCGTCCTGCGCCCGCGCCAGCACCTTGTCGTCAATGTCGGTGATGTTGCGGATGAGACGCACCTGGTGGCCGCGGTGCTCGAACCAGCGGCGCAGTACGTCGTAGTTGATGCCGGACCGCAGGTGGCCGATGTGCGGCGGGCTCTGCACGGTCACACCACACAGGTAGATGCCTACCTTGCCGGCCTCCCGCGGGACAAACTCCCGCACCGAGCGTGTGGCGGTGTCGTACAGCTCCAACGTCATCCTGAAAGCGTAACGGTCTCCGGACGGCGGGCGAGTCGTGCCCGTCCACCGACTAGGGTCCGGGCGTGAGCGAGACGAGCGAGGTCGGCGCGGCGGGTTCCGGCCCGGAGACGGCGCAGACGCTGGACCGCGGCCTGCGGCTGCTCGCGCTGGTGGCCGAGCACCCGGCCGGGGTGTCGGTCAGCTCCGCCGCGGCGACCCTCGGCGTGGGCAGGACCGTGGTGTACCGGCTGGCCGCGACGCTCACCGCGCACGGCCTGCTGCGCCGGGACGGCTCGGGGCCGTTGCGGCTCGGGGTGGGCGTACTGGCGCTGGCCCGGCGTGCCCAGCCGTTGCTGGCCGGCGCCGCGATGCCGGTACTGCGAGCACTCGCCGAGGAGCTCGGCGCCACCGCGCACCTCACCGTCGAGGACGGCGGCGAGGCCCTGGCGCTGCTGGTCGTGGAGCCGTCCTGGACTGCCATGCACGTCGCGTACCGGACCGGTTCGCGGCACCCGTTGGACCGGGCGGCCGGTGGGCTCGCGATCCTGGCCGGTCGGCGCGGCGACCATCGCTGGACCAGCTCGTCGGGCGACTTCCAGAAGGGCGCGTACGGGGTGGCCGCCCCGCTCGTGGGGGTCGACGGGCTGGCCGCCAGCGTCGGCGTGGTCGCGTTCGACCCGATCGACGACTCGACGGTGGGGCCTCGACTGCAGAGCGCGGCCGAGGCGCTGGTCAGGGCCCTGACCAGCTGAGTCACCGCAGGCCGGCACGGCTCGTTGCGATCCATGAGGTTCGCCGGCCGCCCGCCCCGGCCGAGCTGGTCCGCGTCGGCCTCCCGCACCGACCGCCGACCGACCCGGCAGACAAGCGACCGGGAACGCCACCAGCGGTGCGCCGGGTCCGCCCGGCCCACCAAGGGGCCGGGCGCCCGCGGCACCTAGGGGTGGGTCATGGAGAGCAGGTCCAGGATCTCGTCGAGCTGGGCCTCGGTGAGCGTGCCGGACGTGATGTGACCGCGCTCGATGACCACCTCACGGATCGTCTTGCGCTCCTTGAGCGCCTGCTTCGCGATCGCGGCGCCCTCCTCGTAGCCGAGGTGCCGGTTGAGCGGCGTGACGATCGACGGCGACGAGGCGGCGTACTCGCGGCACCGCTCGACGTTCGCGACGATGCCGGCGACGCACCGGTCGGCCAGCAGCCGGGAGACGTTGGCCAGCAGCCGGACCGACTCCAGCACGTTGACCGCGATGACGGGCAGCATCACGTTCAGCTCGAAGTCGCCGAGGGTACCGGCGAAGGCGACGGTGGCGTCGTTGCCGATGACCTGGGCCGCGACCTGCCGGACCGCCTCGGGCAGCACCGGGTTCACCTTGCCCGGCATGATCGACGAACCGGGCTGGAGGTCGGGCAGCGTGATCTCGCCGAGGCCCGCGCGGGGACCGGAGCCCATCCAGCGCAGGTCGTTGACGATCTTGTAGAGGCTGGCCGCGATGGTGCGCAGCTGGCCGGACGCCTCGACCAGGCCGTCCCGGGCGCCCTGCGCCTCGAAGTGGTTGCGCGCCTCGGTCAGCGGCAGGCCGGTCGCGGTGGCGAGTTCCCGGATGACCTTCGCGGAGAACCCGGCCGGGGTGTTGATCCCGGTGCCGACGGCGGTGCCGCCGAGCGGCAGTTCGGCCAGCCGGGGCAGCGACGCCTGCAGCCGCTCCACGCCGTACCGGACCTGCGCCGCGTACCCGGAGAACTCCTGCCCGAGCGTCACCGGCGTGGCGTCCATCAGGTGCGTCCGCCCCGACTTGACGACCTCCGCGTACTCCTTGGCCTTCGCCTCGAACGCCTGGGCGAGGTGGTCGAGGGCGGGCATCAGGTCGGTCGTGACGGCGGACGTGGCGGCGATGTGGATGGAGGACGGGAACACGTCGTTGGACGACTGCGAGGCGTTGACGTGGTCGTTGGGGTGCACGGCCCGGCCGAGGCGCTCGGTGGCGAGAGTCGCCAGCACCTCGTTGGTGTTCATGTTCGAGGAGGTACCGGAGCCGGTCTGGAAGACGTCGATCGGGAAGTGGTCGTCGAAGCGGCCGTCGACCACCTCGGCGGCGGCGGACCGGATCGCCTCCGCCACGTCCGCGTCGATCACGCCGAGTTCGGCATTGACGGTGGCGGCGGCGGACTTGATCTGTGCCAGGGCCGCGATGTGCGCGTGCTCCAGGGTGCGACCGGAGATCGGGAAGTTCTCCACCGCCCGCTGGGTCTGGGCCCGCCACTTGGCCGTGGCCGGCACCCTGACCTCACCCATCGTGTCGTGCTCGATCCGGTACTCATCACTCATGACCCACATCTTCCCGCGCCGCCGGGCCGGCGACGATCCCACCCTCGGGGGTGGTGACGTGGTAGACGGGTGCGCGGTCAGACGCCCGCGCCGGGTTCCGACCAGCGGACGGGCTGCGGCCTGTTTTCCCATTTCGTGGACAACGCGATCGTCGAGTGGGTACGTGCGACGCCCGGCACCCGGTTGAGCCGCCCGACCAGGTTCTCCAGTTCGCCGATGGTGCCGACCCGCACCGTGATCAGGAAGGACTCCTGCCCGGCCACGAAGTAGCAGGACTCGACCTCGGACAGTTCGGACAGCGACTCGGCGATGTCGTCGGCCTCGCTCGAGTCGGTCTGCACGATGCCGACGAGCGCCGTGACGCCGAGGCCCACCCGTTCGGGCTCGACAACGGTCCGGTAGCCGACGATCGCCCCGGTCGACTCCAGTTTGGAGACCCGGTCGTGCACCGCCGGTGGGGACAATCCGATCTGACGACCCAGCTCCGCGTACGAGAGTCGGGCGTTGGTGCGCAGCAGGTCGAGGATCTGGCAGTCGATCTTGTCCACCTGAGCAATCTTAGATCGCACAGATGATCTTTCTCAGGAGCGCGAAAGCCCCGTCATCGGGTCACTCTTCGCAGCCGCGAGCCGGCGGCCAGCTCCGCTGAGCAGTCACCATACGCATCCGTGGGGCGGTTCCGTGCCGTAACCCGGTAGTGGATACCGACGGGCAAAAATCTCAACATCCGCCCTTGACAACTTCTCGGAGTGACAATATTCGTACAGACCGTCGAGGAAGTGTGCGCCGCCACAACACCCCATCGGGTGGCGTTCTGTTCATTTCCGGGACGGCAGGGGACGACAGTGCTGTAATGGGTTCAGGGGATTAAGTACAAAGGGGGGGTCGTGGAAACTGCCGATCGGCTGCTCACACCGGGTGAGGTAGCCTCGTTGTTCCGAGTTGACCCGAAAACTGTGACCCGCTGGGCCGCCGCTGGGCGGATCGGAAGCATCCGCACACCGGGTGGTCACCGCAGGTTCCGGGAATCGGAAGTCCGTGCACTGCTGAGCGGCGATGAAGCCGGGTTTGCCGAGGAGGGCCAGCCCGCGCCGCGCTAGCTTCTGCACTCTAGATCAAACTTGATCATCGTCCCCTAACGGGGTCGGTGTCCGAAGACAGGCATCCGGCGGGCCACGCCGGGCGCGGCTCCGGAGTTACTCTCCGGGTCCGGCAGGCCCGTCGGCCAAGCGCTGTCCGCCGCATTCTCGCGCCGCCGGAGGACTCCTCGTCGTCCGGCGTCGCCGCGTGCGTTCATGACCCTGCGTTCCGTGTTTCGGGCCGCGTCTCGACTCGTTCCGGAGCCTCGTCGGCCCGCCCGCGCGCCAGAGATTTCACACTCCGTGACGTCCACACTGAGTAGTCACGCCGGCCGCAACGCGGCCATGCCGTCACTCGTCGTCACACGGCGGCCGTCACGGTCGGTGCTCCCGGGTACGCGCCGGCCCGCCGTGTCGTGGCCGGCGCCGGCTCAGGCCGTGCCGCCGTGGCCCGGACCCGGCTCAGGCTGTGCCGTCGGGACCGTCGCCGT
Organism: Actinocatenispora sp.; assembly: GCA_049582705.1. Taxonomy (GTDB): domain Bacteria; phylum Actinomycetota; class Actinomycetes; order Mycobacteriales; family Micromonosporaceae; genus Actinocatenispora. Next base: position 4,528 of record JBAUUM010000388.1, on the reverse strand, counting down.
CCCGACCCGCGCCGAGCGTTCCGGTCCACCGCAGGTACAGCGTGTGCGGCACCCCCATCGCGTCCAGCACCCGCCCGGCGACGAAGTCGACCAGCTGCTGCACGTCCCGCGCGCCCGCGTAGAAGCCCGGGCTGGCCGGCAGCACCGTGGCCCCCGCGTCGTGCAGGTCGAGCAGGTGCACCAGGTGGCTGCGCGACACCGGGGTCTCCCGCGGTACGACGACGACCGGCCGGTGCTCCTTCAGGTTGACGGTGGCCGTCCGCTGGAGCAGATCCTTGGACAGGCCCAGGGCGATGCCCGCGCACGCCGCGGTGCTCGCCGGCACCACGGCCATCCCCCGCGCCGGGTACGAGCCGCTGCTCGGTCCGGCCGCCAGATCGGTGGCCGGCCAGTACAGGAGGTCCGCTTCGGCCAGTTCGCGGCCGAGGAAGGCCGCCAGGTCGTCCTTCCAGTGCGCGTCACGCAGCGCCAGGCCCGTCTCGTCCAGGATGGTCAGCCGGGCCGCCCGGGACACCGTCACATCCACCGGCAGGCCCGCGTCGAGCAGCGCGTTCACGACGGCCCGCGCGTACGGCGTGCCCGAGGCCCCCGACACCCCGACGACCCACGGACTGCGCTGCTGCGTCATGTCTCCCACTCTGCCCGAGCCGCCTCGCCGGTCGCCATCACCCCGACACCACGGCGTCGGGCGCCGCATCGGAACCGCACAGGGCGAGGCCCGGACCACCAGGGGTGGTCCGGGCCCGTCATGCGTCAATTCAGTTCTCGACGCCCAGGTACTCGTCGTTATCGGTCCAGCTGTCGACCGGCCCGTCCCCCAACGCCTCGGTGGTACTGCCCTTCGGCTGGCGTTCCTCGGTACGGTCGTCCTCCTGAGAGCGGCGCGGTGTGGGCGGCGCCGTTGCCGTGCCCACATCCCTCCAACCCGCTGATCTGCTCATTCGTACCTCCCACACCCCATCGCCAGGCATCGGGGTGGGCCCCGGCGCGGCCGGCGGTATGGGGGAGGAGTCAAGCATCGCGGATAGTGAATTCACCGTCTACCGTCCGTACGGATGAAACCGGGTTTCGGGGCTGCAGGTCACACCACACCCCATCCCGGACCTCGCCGACGGCAGGACACGTGATCATCCGGACACATGCCTACCAGCGACAACGTAGCGGGCAGCCAGCAACGAACGCCGCATCACGACGTCCCGGACCGACTCAGGGGCGCAGGCCCTGGAGCGCGACGAGATCGGCCACCGCGAACACGAAGAGTACGATTCCGACCACGCCGTTCGCGGTGAAGAACGCCCGGCTCATCCGGGACAGGTCCGTCGGCCGGATGATCGCGTGCTCGTAGACCAGCACGGCCGCGGTGAGTGCCAGGCCGGTCCACCACAGGAAGCCGAAGCCGGCCAGGACCCCGAACCACAGGTACAGCGCCACGGTGGCCAGGTGTGCGACCGACGAGGCGCGCAGTGCGTTCGGCACCCCGAACCGCACCGGCACGCTGTGTACCCCGATCCGCCGGTCCACCTCGACGTCCTGGCACGCGTACATGCAGTCGAAGCCGCCGATCCAGGCGCCGACCGCGAGACCGAGGACGAGCGCCGGCCACGACCAGTGCCCCGTCACGCCCAGCCAGGCGCCGATCGGCGCGATGGCCTGGGCGAGCCCGAGAAAGACCTGCGGGAAGTGCGTGAAGCGTTTCGCGTACGAGTAGATGATCAGGAAGAACAGCGCGATCGGCGACAGCGCCAGGCACAGCCAGTTCAGCAGGGCGGCGCTGCCGAAGAAGACGACGAGGCAGAAGGCCAGCCCGATCCAGGCGGACCGCAGCGACAGGGCGCCGGTCACCAGTTCCCGCTGCGCGGTGCGCGGGTTCTGCGCGTCGATGTGCCGGTCGATGATCCGGTTCGCCGCCATGGCCACGGTGCGGCCCGACACCATCGCCACGGTGATGAGCCCGAGCGTCCCCCACTGGACGTGGACGCCCTCGGTACGCATCGCGGCCAGCGCGGCGATGTACGCGAACGGCAGGGCGAAGACCGAGTGCTCGATCATCACCAGTCGCAGGAACGACCGCAGGCTGCGGCGGCGGGCCACCGGCGGGCCGGCGGCGCCGAGGTCCGCGGCGGGGCCGTCGGCCGGGGGCGAGGACGTCTCCATGCTCAGCGCGCCCCGATCCCGTACTCCGCCCATCGCTTGTCCACGGTGGACACGACGGCCGGGTCCATCACCAGCTCGTCCGGCCAGCCCCTCGTGTAGCCCTCGCTGGGCAGCTTGCGGGTCGCGTCGATGCCCAGCTTGCCGCCGAAGAACTGGTGGTACGACGAGTGGTCCAGGTGGTCCACCGGCCCCTCGGTGACCAGCATGTCGTGCAGGTAGTCGACGTTGCCGAAGGCCCGGAACGCCACCTCCCGGTAGTCGTGCACGTCGCAGTCGGCGTCCACCACGATGACCAGCTTCGTCAGCGAGAGCAGGTGGGCACCCCAGACCGCGTGCATCACCTTCTTGGCCTGCTTCGGGTACCGCTTGTCGATCGACACGATCAGGCAGTTGTGGAAGACACCCGGCTCCGGCATGTCGAAGTCGACGATGTCCGGGATGAGGATCTTGACCAGCGGCAGGAAGATCCGTTCGGTCGCCTTGCCCAGGCCGAAGTCCTCCTGCGGCGGCTTGGACGTGACGATCGACTGGTAGACGGGCCGGCGCTGCGTCGTCATGCACTCGACGTGCAGTACCGGGAAGTCCTCCACCGGGGTGTAGAAGCCGGTGTGGTCACCGAACGGACCCTCGGGCAGGCGCTCCCCCGGCTCGACGTAGCCCTCCAGTACGACCTGCGCGTTGGCCGGCACCCGCAGCGGCACGGTCCGGCAGTCCACCATCTCCACCCGCTCGCCGCGCAGGAACCCGGCGAACAGGTACTCGTCGATGTCGGCGGGCAGCGGCGCGGACGCCGCGTACGACACGGCCGGGTCGCAGCCGAACGCCACCGCCACCGGCAGCCGCTGGCCGAGCCGCTCGGCGACCGCGTGGTGCGCGTTGGAGTCCTTGTGGATCTGCCAGTGCATGCCGAGGGTGTTGCGGGAGTGCTGCTGCAACCGGTACAGGCCGAGGTTGCGCTTGCCGGTCTCCGGATGCTTGGTGTGGGTGAGACCGAAGTTGTGGTAGACGCCGCCGTCGTCGGGCCACACCTGGAGCCCGGGCAACCGGTCCAGGTCCACCTCGTCGCCCTGGTGGACGACCTCCTGGCAGGGCGCGGACCGCACGTGCTTGGGCGGCACGGCGCGCAGCTGGGACAGCTTGCCGAACGCCTCCCGCAGACCGCCGAGGCCGACCGGCAGTTCCGGCTTGACCAGCTCGCCGATCCGGGCGCCGATCTCGTCGAGGTCGCGCACGCCCAGCGCCAGCGCGGTACGCCGGCGGGTGCCGAACAGGTTCATCAGGATCGGCATGTCGCCCCGGACCGGCCGCTCGAACAGCAGCGCAGGTCCGCCGGCGCGCACCACCCGCTGGGTGATCTCGCTGATCTCCAGGGTCGGATCCACCGGCGCCTGGATCCGCACCAGCTCGCCGGCCTTCTCCAGCCGGCGCAGGAAGTCCGGCAGGTCCTTGTACGGGTATCCGGTCACGACGCCGCCCCCCGGGCGGGCGGCGCGGCGGAGCGGCGTGCGCGGCGGACGGGTCCGCCGGGGTTTCCAGCCATGCGGCCAGTCTCCCAAGCGTGACCACCGGCCGATACGCCAACCCCGTACGTCGAGTTCTGGGACACTGCAGAACGGCGGTGCCGCCTGCGGGGAGGTCGTCATGGCTGCCGACGGCGGCACGGACCGGCCGGAATCCGACCCCGGGCGGGTGTCGGCCACCGACGACCCCGAACTCGAGGTCGAGGCCAACGCGGCGTCCCGGCTCACCTTCTTCTGCGACGCGGTCGTCGCGATCGCGATCACGCTGCTCGCGCTGGACCTGCCGGTACCGGGCAACACCGAGAGCAGCCGCCAGGTCGTCGCCGAGATGAGCGAGCACTTCGACGTGTACCTGGCGTTCCTGATCAGTTTCGTGGTGGTCGCGTACAACTGGCGCACCCACCACTGGGTCTTCCGGTACCTGGGGCGGGTGAACGGACGGCTGTTCCACTTCAGCATGTTGTGGCTGCTGATGATGATCAGCACCCCGTTCGCCACCCGGGTCCTGACCGCCGACGGCGGGTTCGTCTTCCGGTTCGGCCTGTACGCCGGGGTGCAGGCGATGTCCGCCGTGGCGTTCCTGCTGATGACGTGGGAAATGGACCACCGGCACCTGGCCCGGCCCGGCACCCCGGCGGACGTGATCTCCGGCAGCTACCGGCGGTCCTGGGGGCTCGCGCTGGCCTTCGGGGTGTCGATCCCGGTGTCGCTGGTCGCCGGGGGCTGGGCCTACGCCTGCTGGCCGCTGGCGCCGCTGGTCATCAACGGGCTCCGGACGCTCGGCACGCGGCAGCGGCCGGACGCCGGCGGCTGACCTCCGGCGCGCCGCCCCGGCCCCGGCGCCGACCCGGGGC
>JBAUUM010000387.1:0-3130 GCA_049582705.1 Actinocatenispora sp. | reverse complement strand
GGCCGGAGTCAGAGCAGGACGAGATCGTCGCGGTGCACCAGCTCGCGCTCGTACTCGTCGCCCAGCTCGGCAGCGAGGTCGCGGGTGCTGCGGCCGAGCAGCTGCGGCAGCTCGGCGGCGTCGTAGTTGACCAGGCCACGGGCCACCGCCCGACCCGCCTCGTCGACCAGGTCCACCGGATCGCCGGCGGTGAAGGCGCCGTCGACCGCGTGCACGCCGGCCGGCAACAGGGACAGCCGACGGTCCACCACCGCGCGTACCGCCCCGGCGTCCAGGTGCAGGCGACCCAGCGGGGTCGTGGCGTGCGCGAGCCAGAACAGCCGCTGGCGTGCCCGGCGTGCGGCGGCGTGGAAGTACGTGCCGACCGGTTCGCCGCGCAACGCGGCGGCAGCGCTGCTCGCGGCGGTGAGCACCACCGGTACGCCGGAACCCGACGCGATCCTGGCCGCGTCGACCTTGGTGACCATGCCGCCGGTCCCGACCCCGGAACGGCCGGCGCCGCCCACGTCCACGCCGGCCAGGTCGTCGGCGGAGCGTACGGTGTCGATCCGCCGGGCGTCCGGCCGGCGCGGGTCCCCGTCGTACAGCGCGTCCACGTCGGACAGCAGCACCAGCAGGTCGGCCCGGACGAGCGCGGCGACCAGCGCGGCGAGCCGGTCGTTGTCGCCGAACCGGATCTCCTCGGTGGCCACCGTGTCGTTCTCGTTCACGATCGGCAGCACACCCAGGTCGAGCAGCCGGCGCAGGGTACGCAGCGCGTTGCGGTACCGGCTGCGGCGGATCACCTCGTCGACGGTGAGCAGTACCTGCCCGACCCACTGGCCGTGCCGGCCGAACGATGCCGCGTACCGGTGGATGAGCGCGACCTGGCCGACGCTCGCCGCGGCCTGCTGGGTGGCGAGGTCGCGGGGTCGGCGGGGCAGCCCGAGCGGCGCCAGCCCGGCGGCGATCGCGCCGGAGGACACCAGGATGACCTCACCGCCGTCCGCGCGCCGGGCGGCCAGCGCGTCGACCAGCGCGTCGAGGCGCGCGGGATCGAGCCCGCCGTCGCGGGTGGTCAGCGACGACGAGCCCACCTTGACCACGACGCAGCGGGCGGAGCGCACCGTCTCCGTCCGTGCCGTGTCCGCACCGGGGATGCCTGATCCGTCCATGGAGGCGCACCGTACCCAACCCGACACGGCACGCCGTGCCGGGCGTCGGTCGATCTCACCAGTGGTACTCGGGATGGAACGCGGTCGACACCGGCGCGGCCTCGACCGGGTCGCGCCGCCATCCCCCGGTGGTCACGTCCAGGCCGATGTGGCTGGCCCGGACGAACAGGTCGGTGGCGCCGCGCCGGGTGGCGTCCGGTGGGCTGGTCGCGAGCCCGCCGACGACCAGCAGCCGGTCACCCCGGTGCAGGTCGCGCAGGACCAGCTCGGCCAGCGTGTCCGCGGCCTGCACGGCGATCGCGACCTCGTCGTCGGCGCCGCCCGGACCCTCCGTGCCGACCGGCCGGGCGGGGTTCGCCGCGGCCGGGCAGCACAGCAGGAACCGGGCGAGCGGAGACCCGTCCAGCGTGTAGTCCCGGACCGGATTATCAGCAAGCCTGCCGACGTAGAGGCTTGACACACTCACCGTGAACCTCCCGATGGCCGTACGTCACGAACAGCCTGCCCTAGATTGTGCGGCCGGGACATCGGGTGTGTGGCCGAAACCGAGCGCGACCTGGCATGATCTTCTGTCGGAGCTGGCTGGACCTCGTGCGGCAGCAACGACGCGCGGGCGGCCGGTCCGTGTCCGGCCCGGTGCGACGCGGAAACGACCGGCCCGGAACCTGGCAACGGTGGCAGTCGTTCCACCCCGGTGGGCGGTCGCAGACCCGTCCGTCACCATAGTGAGAGTGTCCTCGACCGCTGGCGGTCAGGCCGGACGGATACCCGGAGGATTAATCCGACATGGCGAGTAAGAGCACATCGAAGAGCGCGGCCAGGCGTCCCGGCACCGAGCCGGGCGGGAAAGGGCCCGGTGGCGGCACGAAGGGCGCCAGCGGCGCCAAGGGCCCGGGCGGCGGTACCGCCAAGCAGCGGGCCAGGGCCGCGAAGGCCGTCGCCGCGGCGCGGGCCGACCGGGCACGCCGCAACCGGCTCATCGTGACCGTCTCGGTCTGCGTGGTCCTGGTGGCCGTCGTGATCGGCGCCGTCATCTTCGCCAACTACCAGAACGACAAGGCGAAGAACGCGGTGATCAAGGCACAGACGATCAGCGCGAACTACCCGGTGCGGATCGACAACGGCACGATCCTGGCCGGCAAGGACAGCGCGCCGACGAAGATCGACGTCTACGAGGACCTCCTCTGCCCGTACTGCGGCCAGTTGGAGCAGGACAACGGCAAGGAGATGCAGAAGGACCTGAACAACGGTTCGCTGCAGATCCGCTACCGCATCGTGGACACGCTCAACACGAACTCGAACCCGCCCGGCTACTCACAGCGCGCCGCGAACGCCACGTTCGCCAGCGTCCAGTCCGGCAAGTTCGCGTCGTACCACTGGAGCCTCTTCCACGACCAGCCGGAGGAGCAGGGCCCCGGGTACAGCAACTCGCAGCTGACCAGCCTTGCCGACCGGCTCGGCATCCCGACGGGCGGCGCGTTCGGCAAGGCGGTCAAGTCCGGCAAGTACAACAGCTTCCCGGACCAGCAGGCGAAGAAGCTGCTGAGCGACAAGTCGCTGGTCGGCCCCGACGGCCGCGTCGGCACACCGACCGTGGTGAGCGGGGGCAAGGTCGTCGACAGCACCAAGCCGGGCTGGCTGTCCACGCTGATCACCAGCAACAGCTGAGTCCGTCCGGGCCGCCGCGGTGTCGGCGGCCCGACCGGGTGGCGTCGACCGTCACCCGGAACGGACCACGACGGGGCGTCCGCGGACCGCGGGCGCCCCGTCGCCGTGTCGGCGGGTGGTCCCGCCGAGTGGCCTCGGCGGGTGGTGTCGGCGGGTCAGGTGGTCTCGGCCTCGATGTCGGCCTTCACCGACGCCTCCTCCAGATGCTTGCGGACCCGGTCCATCGTGGCGCCGGTCAGCCGTCGCCGGTTGCCGGTGCCGCCCTGCTGCCACGGCCGCGGCCCGTCCAGCGGCCGGTACTCGCAGCC
>JBAUUM010000386.1:0-4664 GCA_049582705.1 Actinocatenispora sp. | reverse complement strand
GTGGTCGACGGCGGGCGGGGCGGCGTGACGTCCCCGACGTGGCGGCCGACGCGGCGGGCGGCCCGGCCGGAGCCGTGCCAGACTGGGCGGTCGTGAGTACTGCGATCCGGGCGAACTCGATCCTGCCGGCCCGCCGCCGGGACATCGAGCTGACCACCGCCGACGGCCTGACCCTGGTGGGGGAGCTGGCGTTGCCGGCCGACCGGGACCCGGTCGCCACCCTCGTCTGCCTGCACCCGCTGCCCACCCACGGCGGGATGATGGACAGCCACCTCTACCGCAAGGCCGCCTGGCGGCTGCCGGCCCTGGCCGGCCTCGCCGTACTGCGGTTCAACAGCCGGGGCACGTCGAGCACGCGCGGCACCAGCGGCGGCAGCTTCGACAACGCGCGCGGCGAACGCTACGACGTGGCGGCGGCCATCGAGTACGCGGAGTTCCACGACCTGCCGGACGTGTGGCTGCTGGGCTGGTCCTTCGGTACCGACCTGGCCCTGCTGTACGGCTGCGACCCGAGCGTCACCGGCGCCGTCCTGTTGTCCCCGCCGCTGCGGTACGCCACGGCGGAGGCCATGCGGACCTGGGCGGAGTCCGGCAAGCGGGTCACGGCACTGGTCCCCGAGTTCGACGACTACGTGCGGCCGGAGGAGGCCGCCCGGCGCCTCGCCCCGATCGGGCAGGCTGAGGTGGTCGGGGTGCCGGGCGCGAAGCACCTCTGGGTGGGCCACTCGGAGCTGGTCCTCGACGAGATCGTCAAGCGGGTCGCGCCGGCCGCGTACCCGCTGCCGCAGAGCTGGGACGGTCCGATGGACGTCGGCGACGCCAGCACGTACGCGGACCGCACGGTCGCGGCGTTCTCCGACGTACCGGTCGCCGATCCCGACTGACCGTGCCGTGCCGCGTGCGTACCGTCCCCGGGTGAGCGCGGGGGCGGGGTCGTGCTGCACCGTTTCGGTCAGACGGGCAGGATAGGACCATGCAGATCGCTTACGCCGAGTCCGGACAGGGGATGCCGCTCGTTCTGTTGCACGCCTACCCGTTGCACGCGGCCATGTGGGCGGGGCAGCGTGACCGGCTTGCCGCCGACTGTCGGGTGATCACGCCCGACCAGCGGGGCTTCGGCGACTCCGACGGATCTCCCGACTCCGACGACCCGGACCTGGGCCACGTCGCCGACGACGTCCGCGATCTGCTCGACCGTCTCGACCTTCCGCAGGTGGTGCTCGGCGGCCTGTCCATGGGCGGCTACGTGGCCCTCGCGTTCCTGCGTCGCTACCCGGAGCGGCTCGCCGGCCTGCTGTTGGCCGACACGAAGGCCACCGCGGACACCTCGGAGGCCGCCGCGGACCGGCACCGGATCGCCGACGCCGTCGAGAAGGCCGGCAACACCGACCTGGTCGCCACCGGGACCGTGCCGAACCTGCTGGGCGCCACGACCCGCTGGCAGCGCCCGGAGGTGTACGAGACCGTCGCGGAACTGACCCGCAGCCAGTCACCGCGGGCGGTGGCCTGGGCGCAGCGCGCGATGGCGGTACGTGCGGACGCCACGGACCTGCTCGCCGAGGTGTCGGTGCCGACCCTGGTCGTGGTCGGCGAGGAGGACACGGTCACCCCGCCGTCCGACGCGGTGGCGATCGTCGACCGTGTACCGGGTGCCCAGCTGCGCCGGATCCCGGCGGCCGGTCACCTCAGCGCGTTGGAGGCGCCCGACCGCTTCAACACGGCGGTCCGGTCGCTGCTGAAGCGCTGCGCAGCCGTGGCCGGCTGACCGGCACGGTCCGCAGCACGCCGGGGCGTGCTGGCCCAGCCCGGCCGTCCGGTCGGACGCCCGCAGTTCGCCGGCCCAGCACCTCACCGGTTCGCCGCGATGACCTCCCGGTACCACTCGAACGAGGACTTCGGGGTGCGTCGCTGGCTGGGGAAGTCGACATGCACCAGCCCGAACCGCTGCTGGTAGCCGGCCGCCCACTCGAAGTTGTCCAGCAGCGACCAGACGAAGTAGCCGCGCACGTCGACCCCGGCCAGCCGGGCCGCGCGCAGCGCCGCCACATGGTCGGCCAGGTACGAGATGCGGTCCGGGTCGTGCACCGTGCCGTCCCCGGAGAGCTGGTCCGGATAGCTCGCCCCGTTCTCGGTCACGTACACCGGCGGCAGCGCGGCCCCGTACCGGGCGGTGAAGTCCGTCAGCAGGCCGGTCAGGCTCTCCGGCGCCACCGGCCAGCCGAAACCGGTGCGGGGCACGTCCTCGCCGTACTGGGCGAACCCGAACGGCATCGAGAACGGCAGCTGCGCCGACAGCTCCTCCGGAAGTTCGGTCCCGGCGTCGCCGGGCGCGCAGATCCGGGTCGGCTGGTAGTAGTTGACCCCGTAGAAGTCCAGCGGCGCGGCGATGGTGGCGAGCGCGTCGGCGTCGGCGGCCAACTCGTCTGGCACGGCGAACCCGTCCACCGGCTCCGGGTAGCGCCCCAGCAGCACCGGGTCGGCGAAGATCCGGTTGTGCAGCATGTCGTACGCGGCCGCAGCGGTCCGGTCCGCGGGCTGCGCGGCGGCGCCCGGGTCGGTGCCGGCCGGCGCCACGTACGTGTGGTTGTTCGCGATGCCGATCTGCCCGGTGACCCCCGCGGCCCGCAGCGCCCGGACGGCGAGCCCGTGCCCCAGCAGCTGGTGGTGTGCGGTGGGCAGCGCGTCGAGCAGCAGCTGACGGCCGGGTGCGTGCACCCCGGCGCCGTACCCGAGCATGGTGACCATCGCCGGTTCGTTGAGCGTGATCCACATCGCGACCCGGTCACCGAGCCGTTCGCCGAGCAGCCCCGCGTACTCGGCGAAGCGGTGCGCGGTGTCGGCGCTCAGCCAGCCGCCGGCGTCCTCCAGCGGCTGCGGGGTGTCCCAGTGGAACAGTGTGAGCACCGGGGCGATCCCGCGTCGGCGCAGCTCGTCGACGAGCCGGTCGTAGAAGTCCAGGCCGGCCGGGTTGGCCGGGCCCCGGCCGGTGGGCAGCACCCGCGACCACGAGGTGGAGAACCGGTAGCCGCCGACGCCGAGGCGGGACATCAGGGCGACGTCCTCGCGGTACCGGCCGTAGTGGTCGCAGGCGACCGCGCCGGTGTCGCCCCGGTCGGTGCGGCCGGGCTGGGCGGCGAACGTGTCCCACACCGACGGGCCCCGGCCGTCGACGTCGACGGCGCCCTCGATCTGGTACGCGGACGTGGCGACGCCCCACAGGAAGTCGCGCGGAAAGCCGGTCGGTATCGGCTCATCGACGGTCATGCCGGCATCCTCCGCCATCGTGGTTCCGGAACGGGAGATCTCGGTGCTGCCACTCCATCATGCGGTGCGTCCCCGACGCCCGGGCGCCCGTTACGCGGATCATCCGAGTGCCGGGTCAGCCATCGACGTGACACGATGACATTCTGTGCAGGTGTGCGGGGCACCGGTGCGGCGCTCCCGGCGGTGGCTGGCCGGAACGTCGCCGGCGCCCCGGGCAGGTCCACCGGGACGTGATCGAGAGGTGTGGTCCATGGCGGTGCCCGCGGGAGACGACGTGACGTCCCCATCAGGCACGACCGTGGTGTGGGACCCCGCGCTGCTGGAGTACGACTTCGGTGACCACCCGATGAGCCCGGTCCGGGTGGAGCTGACCATCGCACTGGCCCGCGCGCTCGGTGTGCTGGACCGCCCCGGCGTACGGGTCGTGTCGCCCCGGCCGGCCAGCGAGGACACCATCACCCGGGTGCACCGCCCGGACTACGTCGCGGCGGTGCAGACCGCACCGGCCGAGCCGTCCTTCACCGGTTACGGCCTGAACACCACCGACGACCCGGTGTTCAGCCACATGCACGAGGCCAGCGCGCTGATCGTGGGGGCCAGCGTCGCCGCGGCGGAGGCCGTCTGGTTCGGCGAGAGCCGGCGCGCGGTCAACATCTCCGGCGGCCTGCACCACGCCATGCCCGGTCATGCCAGCGGCTTCTGCGTCTACAACGACCCGGCGATCGCGATCCAGCGGCTGCTGGACGTCGGCGCGGAGCGGATCGCCTACGTGGACATCGACGTGCACCACGGCGACGGCGTCCAGCGAGTGTTCTACGACGACCCGCGGGTACTCACGGTCAGCCTGCACGAGAGCCCGCACGCGCTGTTCCCCGGCACCGGCTTCCCGACCGAGATCGGCGGCGCCGCCGCCACCGGCAGCGCGGTGAACCTGGCGCTGCCGCCCGGCACCGGCGACCCGGGCTGGCTGCGTGCCTTCCACGCGGTGGTTCCCGGGGTACTGCGGGCCTTCAAGCCGCAGCTGCTGGTCACCCAGTGCGGTGCCGACGCGCACCGCTCCGACCCGCTGGCCGACCTGCGCCTGACGGTGGACTGCCAGCGCGCGGCGTACCTGGCCCTGCGTGATCTCGCCGACGAGTTGTGCGGCGGTCGCTGGGTCGCCCTCGGCGGCGGTGGGTACTCGATCGTCGAGGTTGTGCCGCGCGCCTGGACGCACCTGCTCGCGGTGGCCACCGGCGCGCCGATCGAGCCGGACACGGCGGTCCCGGCGGAGTGGCGGGCGCTGGCCCAGGCCCGCTGCCCGGGTTGCTCGCCACCGGCGCGGATGACCGACATGCCCGGCGCCGCGTCGAGGGTCGAGTACGCCCGGTGGCAGCCCGGCACCGAGCAGGACGCGGTGG
>JBAUUM010000385.1:0-4630 GCA_049582705.1 Actinocatenispora sp. | reverse complement strand
GTGCGCACCCTGCACCACAACGCCGGCCCGACCGCCGAGCTGGCGCTGGGCCTGGTACTGGCCGCGGCGCGGGCGCTGCTGCCCGCCGACCGCGCGATGCGGGACGGCGACTGGACCCCGCGGTTCGATCCGCCGCGCCCGACGATGGTCCTCGACGGGCACCCGGCGACGGTCGTCGGGTACGGGCAGGTCGGCCGGCGCGTCGCCCGCGGGCTGGGTGCCCTGGGCATGGAGGTCCACGCCGTACGGGCCTCCGCGCGCGCCACCCGTGCCGACGACGGGGTGCTGGTGCACCCCCTGGCGGAACTGCGGCCGCTGCTGGGCCGCTCGCGGGTCGTGGTGGTCGCCGTACCCGCGACCCCGAAGACCACCGGACTGCTCGGCGCGGAGGAACTGGCCGCGCTGCCCGACCCCTCGGTACTCGTCAACGTCGCGCGCGCCGCGGTGGTCGACGAGGCCGCGCTGTACCGGCGGCTGGCCACCGGAACCTTGGCCGCCGGACTGGACGTGTGGTGGCAGGAGGCGACGGGCGACGGTGACCGCACCGGCGTACGGGCGTCCCGGTTCCCGTTCCACGAACTGCCCAACGTCGTGCTGAGCCCGCACCGGGGCGGCGCGTTCAGCCTGCCCGAGGTACGCCGGCTGCGCCTCACCCACCTGGACCGGCTGCTCACGGAGCTGGCGGCGACGCTGTGAAGATCGCCTAACAAGGTGGTTCAGGAAACATCGATGGACGCAACCGGGTTTTCCGGCGCACCCTGTTGAGGTGCGAGCACTGGTCAAGTCCGCGCCCGAAGAGGGCCTGCGGCTGTTGGACGTACCCGAACCCACCATGGGCCCCACCGATGTCCTGATCAAGGTGCTGCGTACCGGCTTGTGCGGTACCGACCTGCACATCGAGGCATGGGACGACTGGGCGAAGCGGTCCATCTCCCCGCCGCTGATCGTCGGGCACGAGTTCGTCGGCGAGGTCGTCGACGCCGGTAGCGCCGTGTCGACCGTGGCCGTCGGTGACCTGGTCTCCGGTGAGGGGCACCTGGTGTGCGGTCGCTGCCGGAACTGTCGGGCCGGCCGCCGGCACCTGTGCATCCGCACCGTCGGGGTGGGCGTGCAGCGCGACGGGGCCTTCGCCGAGTACGTGGCGCTGCCGGAGAGCAACGTCTGGGTGCACGGGCGCGCCGCCGACGACCCGGTCGACCTCGACGTGGCGGCGATCTTCGACCCGTTCGGCAACGCCGTGCACACCGCGATGACCTTCGAGGTGTTCGGCGAGGACGTACTGATCACCGGCGCCGGCCCGATCGGCATCATGGCCGCGGCCGTGGTCAAGCACGCCGGCGCCCGGCACGTGGTCATCACCGACGTGTCCGACTACCGGCTGCGGCTCGCCGAGAAGGTCGGCGTGAGCCTCGCGGTCAACGTGACCGCCGCGCCCGTCGCCGACGCGCAGCGGCTGCTCGGCATGCGGGAGGGCTTCGACGTCGGGCTGGAGATGTCCGGTCAGCCGGCCGCGCTGCGCGACATGATCAGCAACATGAACCACGGCGGGCGGATCGCCATGCTCGGCCTGCCGACCCAGGAGATCGCGGTCGACTGGAGCCGCGTCGTCACCCACATGCTCACCATCAAGGGCATCTACGGCCGGGAGATGTTCGAGACCTGGTACCGGATGTCCGTGCTGCTGGAACGGGGTCTGGAGCTGGGACCGGTGATCACCGCCCGGTACGGCTATGCCCAGTACCAGGACGCGTTCGCGGAGGCCCGGAAGGGGCTCTGCGGCAAGATTGTCCTCGACTGGACCCACGACACCCTCTGAGCCTCGATGGAGAGCTGCTGATGTTCGACCGGATGCGTGACGACCTGCGGGCCACCCTCGACCAGATCCGCGCCGACGGGCTGTACAAGAGCGAACGGATCATCACCAGCCCGCAGGACGCCGGCATCAGGGTGTCCGACGGCTCGGCGAACGAGGGCCCGCCGGTACTGAACTTCTGCGCCAACAACTACCTCGGGCTCGCCGACCACCCGGACGTGATCGCCGCGGCCAAGGAGGCGCTCGACCGGCGTGGCTTCGGCATGGCCTCGGTGCGGTTCATCTGCGGCACCCAGGACGGGCACAAGGAACTGGAGGCGAAGCTCTCCGAGTTCCTCGGTACCGACGACACGATCCTCTACAGCTCGTGCTTCGACGCCAACGGCGGCATCTTCGAGTCGCTGCTGACCGACGAGGACGCGGTCATCTCCGACGAGCTGAACCACGCCAGCATCATCGACGGCATCCGGCTCTGCAAGGCGCGTCGGCTGCGGTACCACAACCGGGACATGGCCGACCTGGAGGCGCAGCTCAAGTCCGCCTCCGACGCGCGGTACCGGCTGGTGGTCACCGACGGCGTGTTCTCCATGGACGGCTACCTCGCCCCGCTGGCCGAGATCTGCGACCTGGCGGAGCGGTACGACGCGCTGGTGATGGTCGACGACTCGCACGCGGTCGGCTTCATCGGCGAGCACGGCCGGGGCACCCCCGAGCTGCACGGCGTCACCGAACGGGTCGACATCGTCACCGGCACCCTCGGCAAGGCGCTGGGCGGTGCGTCCGGCGGGTACGTCTCCGGGCGCGCGGAGATCGTCGAGCTGCTGCGCCAGCGGTCCCGCCCGTACCTGTTCTCCAACTCGGTCGCGCCGTCGATCGTGGCGGCGTCGCTGACCGTGCTGCGGCTGCTGGAGAGTTCCGGCGACCTGCGCGACCGGCTGCGCGCCAACACCGAGCTGTTCCGCTCGAAGATGACCGACGCCGGCTTCGACGTACTGCCGGGCACGCACCCGATCTCGCCGGTGATGATCGGGGACGCGGCGCGTGCCGCGGCGCTCGCCGATCTGCTGCTGGCCCGCGGCATCTACGTGATCGGCTTCTCGTTCCCGGTGGTACCGCGCGGCAAGGCGCGGATCCGGGTGCAGCTGTCCGCGGCGCACTCGACCGCCGACGTGGAACGCGCCGTCGCCGCCTTCGTCGACGCCCGCGCCGAACTCGACGCCGGCTGACCGATCCCCGTGCCGGGCCGCCGCCGGCCCGGTGCGGTGGTGGAACCGGGCCGGGGTGGGACGGCGGGGACGGTCACCGCGTGTGAGGATGTCGGGGTGATCGACCCACGGCGGTTGCGGGTACTGCGCGCGTTGGCGGACCACGGGACGGTCACCGCCGCCGCCCAGGCGCTCTACCTGACGCCATCCGCGGTCTCCCAGCAGCTGTCCGCGCTGGAGGCCGAGGTGGGTCAGGAGCTGCTGGAACGCCGTGGCAGGCGGGTACGGCTGACCGGCGCGGGCTCGATCCTCGCCGACCACGCCAGCACCGTACTGACCCAGCTTCGCCAGGCCGAGTCGGAGCTGGCCGCGTACGCCGCCGGTGCCGCCGGCACCATCACGGTCGGTGCGTTCGCGACCGCGATCGCCGGGGTACTGGCGCCGGCCATCGCGGATCTCGCGGTCAGCAACCCGGAGGTCGAGGTCCGGGTCCGGGACGCCGAGGGCGACGCCAGCCTGGCCCTGCTGCTCGACGGGGAGATCGATCTCGCGGTGGCCCTGGAGTACCGCGGCGCGCCGCCACCCAACGACCCGCGACTGCGTCAGGTGGCCCTGTACGCGGAGCCGTTCGACGCGGTCCTGCCGGCCGGGCACTGGTCGGCGAAGAGCAATGAGGTGGCCCTGCACGACCTGGCGGCGGACGACTGGATCAGCGCGTCACCGGGCAACCCGTGCCACGACGTGGTGTCGCTGGCCTGCGAGTACGCCGGCTTCAGCGCCCGGGTACGGCACTGGTCGGACGACTTCCGCGCGGTCACGGCGCTGGCTGCGGCCGGCGCGGGGGTGGCCCTGGTGCCGCGTTCGGCGCTGCGCGGCGCGGACGTGGACGGCGCCGTGGTGCGTCCGGTGGCGGGCACCCCGCCGACCCGTCGGGTGTTCGCCGCCACCCGTCGGGGCAGCGAGACACATCCGCTGGTGATGATCACCCTCGACGCGATCCGGCACACCGCGGCGCACCGCTGAGCGCACCAGCCACCGCGGCCCGGACGGGGCGCATGCGGGCCGGGGCGCCCGCCCTCAGGCGCGCGGCCACGGCCCTCAGACCTACCGACGGGTGCGGGGCACCGCTGACGGGGCCTCAGGCGTGCGGGCGGACGATGCGTACCGCGGCCAGCCAACGCTCCAGCGGCAGTGAGCCGCCCCGCTTGGCCGCGCCCGCGGCGTCGCGGAGCACCTCGTCCGGCACCCGGGACAGGGTGCGGAGTTCGGGTCGGCCGAGAAAGGCCGCGACCTCGTCAACGGGCATGTCCTGGGCGGACCGCCCGGTCAGTTCGCACCAGAGCTGGAAGAGTTGATAACCCCGGTCGCTGACCCGGGTACTCGACGCGCGCCCTTGCGAAGCCGGCGCCACCGGCATCGCGACCACCTCCGTCGGCATCGGCGTACCCGTCGGCCCACGGGTCACCGACTGTGAGGTTACCTGGTGGGGCGGCCTGATCGGGTACTTTCCCGGCGCGTCGACACGTGTGCGGTACGCCACTGCCGTCGCGGCCGGGGGAGGACCGGACACCGGGGGCCGGACACCGGCCCGACCCCGCGCCCCGTCCACAGT
>JBAUUM010000384.1:0-4776 GCA_049582705.1 Actinocatenispora sp. | reverse complement strand
GAAACGCCGCGCGGATACGCATCAGTCGGGCGCCGGCGACCGGCTCCGGAGGAGGCCGGGGAACCCCGAGAAGAGGGCGTCGATGATGTGTAGGAAATCACCATTTGCGACAGGGAATACGTACTGGGCCCTCTGGTCCGGTCAAGACTGCAGTGGGTATGGTGACACGACCTTGGGTGACTAGCATCTGGAGTGTCGTGAATACGCAACCGGGCTCCGGCAACCCGTCCGAACCGGCCACCACCAAGTCTCGCGACAAACGATCAAGGCCGCTTCAGCGCCGAGTGGTGGGCCTGACGCTCATTCCGAGCATCGTCGCGGTTGTGGTCTCACTGATCTGGTCCGGATACCTGGTCGGTCCCGCTGTCTACAACAGGCAGGTGGCGGCGAGCGTTCTGCAGGTCTCCATTCCCGCGGTCACCGGTCTGGCCTCCGTTCAGGCAGAGCGCCAGCTGAGCATGCAGTACCTGGCGCAGGACCACGCGGACCTGAAGACACTGGTCAACCAGCGGGAGAACTCGGACAAGCAACTGTCCGCGATGCGTCGCGCGGCGGCCGAGGCCCTGGCCGGCGCCCCCGCGTCGATCAGTTCCAAGATGTCCGCGCTCACCCAGGATCTCGATCAACTGCAGAAGATCCGGAGCGAGATCGACTCGCACAGCACGACAAGCCAGACCGTCTACCGCTTCTACAACCATTTGCTGGACGACGCGACGAGCCTGTTCAACACGCAGGCGCGAATCGTGTCCGACACGACCGCGATGAAGGGCGGCATCGCCGCGACGGACATCTTCCGCGTCAGCGACCTCATGTCGCGGGCCCGGTCGATCATCGCCCGGTCGTACGCCTCCGGCAAACTGAACCAGCACGACTTCCTCGAATTCTCCAACCTTGTCGGCGCCTACCACTCCGCGCTGCGTACCGTCACGCCCGACCTGCGGGCGGACGTACAGGCCCAGTCCCGCATCCTGATCGGCAGCGACGCGTGGTCCCAGTTGTCCGACGCGGAGCAGGCGCTGATCGCCCACGGCCCGTGGACGTACGGTCCGCCCCGCGAGATCTCCTTGACGGGCACCAGCTGGCAGTCGCTCACCGGGCAGGTCTCCGACGGCCTGACCAAGATGACCGTCAAGCAGGCCACCGAGGTGTCCTCGGAGGCCCTGGACTCCGCCGACCGGCAGCTGGGGCTCGCAGTCGGCGGCTCGCTGGCGATCTTCCTCGTGGTGGGCGCGGCGATCTTCTACGCGTGGCGCCGGGCCCGGTTGCTGGCCAGCGAGGCGCTGACCTCGCGACTGGCGAACCTGCGTGACGAGGCGCGGTACCTGGTCGACGAGCAGCTGCCACGGATCCTCCAGTGGCTGCGTGAGGGCAAACAGGTCGACGTCGAGAGAGAGCTCCCCGAGCTCAGACACGGCGACGACGAGATCGGGCAGGTGGCGCTCTCGTTCCAGCGCACGATCCGCGTGGCGGTCGAGGGCGCCGTGGACATGTCCCGCGCCCGGGAGCGGGTGCGAGACGTCTTCATCGGCATCGCGCGACGCAACCAGAGCCCGCTGCAGGGTGGTCTGAACCAGCTGGACGAGTGGCAGCAGCGGGAACGCAACCCGCAGGTCATGAAGCTCCTGTTCAGCCTCGACCACGCACTGAACCAGATCCGCAAGAACTACGAGAACATGATGTACCTGGCCAACGAGACGCCAGGTCGACGGCACCGCGACCCGGTCCCGCTGCAGAACATCCTCCGGCAGGCGATCTCGGAGACCAAGCAGTACGCCCGGGTACAGCTCGAACCGGTGCCCGACGTGAAGATCCTCGGCAGCGTGGTGGGCCAGACCTGCCACCTGATCGCGGAACTCGTCGACAACGCCCTGGCGTTCTCCAAGCCGGAGGTCGACGTCGAGATGCGGGCCGAGCAGGTGCCCGCGGGCCTCGCGGTCGAGGTCGAGGACCGTGGGCTCGGCATGTCGCACGAGGACCGCGAGCGCATCAACGACGCGTTGCAGAACTCGCCGGAGTTCGACCTCCTGGAGCTGCGGGACCCCTCCCAGCTCGGCCTCGTCGTGGTCGCGATGCTGGCCCGCAAGCTCGGCGCCCGGGTCGAGCTGAAGTCGACCATCTACCAGGGCACGCGGGCCATCGTGCTGCTGCCCAACGAACTCTTCGCGTCCTCGGACACCCGGGACCGCACGCCGGTGCTGGAGTCACCGGCGGAACCGTTGGCCCTCGCCGGGCAGCGCCGCTCGACACCGGCGCCGCTTCCGGCCGCGCCGGTCACGGGCGAGACGACGACCGAGTTCTCGACGATCGGCAACGGTCTCGGCAACGGCTCCGGCAACGGTCACGCCAGCCTGGCGTCCGGTTGGCCGGAGAGCCCGAGCCAGGGCGGACTGCCGCGACGCCACCCGCAGCCCTACCCGCCGCGTGAGCCGGTCGGCCCGGGACCGCATCCCACGTCGTCCGGCTCGCCGATGAGCCCGTCGCGGCACGGGACCATGAGCCAGAACCGCATCGTGAATGGAGCAGACCCTCAGACAACCTCCTCATCACTGCCGACCGTGAGTTCCGCCCCGCCGGCTCGTCGGGCGGAGAACTCCGAAGTTCGTCATCCGCTGCCCGAGCGTCGGCCACAACAACACATGGCACCGGAGCTACGCGACACACAGCTGTTGGGCCGGCACGAACAACGTGAACCTGGTGCGGAGAGGGCAGACCAGAGGTCTGCGGAAGAGGCGCGCTCCAGATACACGGCCTTCCAGCAGGGAACCCGTGATGGGCGACAGGATTCCGATAGGGAAACATCATGAACGACGTGACTGAATCGACGAAGGACACGCTGGGCTGGCTGTTAAACACGCTGGTCGACAACGTGCCCGGTGCGCGTTGTGCGGTGGTGCTGGCCGGCGACGGCCTGCTGATGGAGCACTCGCGCGCCCTGCGCCGCGACACGGCCGAGACCCTGGCCGCGGTCGCATCCAGCCTCCAGGGAGCGGCGAAGGGCCCCGGGCTGATGCTGGACGGTGGCCCCGTCCGGCAGACCATGGTCGAGTACGTGGACGGGTGCCTGTTCGTGATGGCGGCCGGCGAGAACGCGTCGCTGGCGGTGTACACCGCCGCGGACGTGGACCTCGGACTGATCGCGTACGAGATGACCACCATGGTCAAGAGGGTCGGAGCACATGTGAAGGCGGCGACACGCCGTACGGCGACGGCGCAGGCTCACGGTCTGAGAGCGTAGGCGATGGCCGACGACATGGAGTGGTTCGACGAAGCGGCCGGCAGCGTCGGCCGGCCGTATTCGCTGACCCGCGGGCGAACCAGTGCGACGAACGACCTCGACCTGGCGACCCAGGTCATCAGCACCGGTTCGGAGCCCGAGTTCCGGCACATCATGGAGCCCGAGCAGGTACAGATCGTGAAGCTCTGCTCGGGCCGTTGGCTGTCCGTCGCCGAGGTCTCGGCGCTGCTCAAGGTGCCTCTGGTGGTGGCCCGGGTGCAGCTGAGCGACCTCATCGACCAGCGCATGATCCGCGCTGCCGCCCCAGTTGCGAACATGGACAAGCCAGGCCAGCTGCAGCTTCTGCACACCATTCTTGACCGTCTGCACGCACTGTAGGCCGGAAGGACAGAACGTGGACACTCAATCGGTCAAGATTGTCGTGGCGGGGGGCTTCGGCACCGGTAAGACAACACTGGTGGGCGCGGTCAGCGAGATTCCCCCGTTGACGACGGAGGAACGGCTGACGGAGGCCAGCGTCGGCGTCGACGACCTCGCCGGCATCGAGGGGAAGACGGAGACGACCGTCGCCCTGGACTTCGGGCGCATCACCATCAACGACAACCTGGTGCTGTACCTGTTCGGCACGCCGGGGCAGGACCGCTTCTGGTTCATGTGGGACGAACTGTCCCGGGGCGCACTCGGCGCGATCGTCCTGGTGGACACGAGACGCCTCGACGCCAGCTTCCCGGCCGTCGACTACTTCGAGAGCCGCACCATTCCGTTCGTGGTGGCGGTCAACGAGTTCAACGACGAGCACCTGTACAACGAGGACGAGATCCGTGGCGCGCTGAAGCTGTCCGAGAGCATCCCGCTCGTGTTCTGCGACGCGCGCAAGGGCGACCGGGCCAAGAAGCCACTGATCTCGCTGGTGGAACACGTACTGGCCCAGCCTTCGGCCGCGTCCCGCGCATAGCGCCCGGGAGGTCGCGGCCGAAGGCCCGTGGCGTCACGTCGCCTTGACGGGCTCCACCCGGCACTTGAAGTGCCGCAGCAGCGCGGGCGCCGAGGTGATGCGGTATCCGGGGACCCGGCTCGGGTCCTTGGCGATGTTCGCCAGCACCTCCGCCACGTACTGGAGATGCGCGCGCGTGTAGACGCGGCGCGGCAGCGCCAACCGGACGAGTTCGTACGGCGCCGGCGTGACGAGGTTGTGCTGCTCGTCCAGGGTGCCCAGGTACAGCGATCCCAGTTCGGCGCTGCGGATCCCGCCGTCGAGGTACAGCTGCATCGCGAGCGCGTGCCCCGGGAACTGCTGCGGGCTCAGGTGCGGGAGCAGCCGGCCGGCGTTGAGGTAGAGCGCGTGCAGCCCGGACGGCTGCACGATGTCCACGCCGGCCTCGGCGAGCAGGCCGGCGAGGAACGCCGCGTCCTCGGCCCGGGACCGCAGGTACGCCGGGTCGACGACCTCCCGCAGGCCCTGGCTGGCGAATCCCAGGTCGCGGCCGGACATGCCGCCGTAGGTGCTGAATCCCAGGGTGGCGATGAGGGTGGCCTCGCAG
>JBAUUM010000383.1:0-3921 GCA_049582705.1 Actinocatenispora sp. | reverse complement strand
GCCGACCGCGGTGCCCGGCTCCGGTCGCCCGGCGGCACGGGGCGCGGTGCGCCGCTGACGCACGGACTTCCGGCCCGGCCGACCGCTCGCGACCGTTCGATAGTGTCGGTGCGGGGCTACGCCGGGTGGCGGGAGACCGCCGTGCCGGCCACCGACAGAAGGAGTATCGCGTGATCACCCGTGACGAGGCCGAACGCATCGCCACCCAGTGGGTCAACGCGGGCGAGGTCGGCGGGCGCACCTGGACCGCGGAGATACACGAGTTCGACCTGGGCTACGTCGTCTGGCGGGCGACGCCACCCGGTGAGGTGCCCGAGATCGGCGCGCCCCGGGGCATCATCGACCGGGAGACCGGCGAGACCTCGATGTGGCCGTCGTTGCCGGTCGAGAGCGTCGTCGCGATGTACCGGGAACAGCAGGCCACCGCCGTCCGTCCACCTCGGACCTGGGATCCGGCCGAGCAGGCCCGGCGCGACCTGCACCGCACGCAGTTCCCTTGCAACATCACACATCTCACCTTCGCCGACGGGCGACTGTTGCGCGCCCGGAGCATGCGCGGCGACGGCACACCCGACCTGCATCCGTTGGTACGCGACTACTTCGCCAGCCGGCCGCCGAACACCCTGGAACGCGGGTACGACCGGCACGCCGAGGTGGCGGCGATGTCCGACGCGCTGCACGAGGAGGACGCCCGACGGTCCGCCGCGGGACAGCCGCCGGTCACCCTGGAGGAGACCCGGTCGGGGCTGCTGCGGGGCGCCGACGTCGTGACGTACCGGCTCCGCGAACCGGACGACCCGCAGGCCGGTCAGGCCGGGCCGCCCAGCCTGTCCTCGTTCGGCCTGTTGCGACACCTCGGTTTCGCGTTGCAGCCCCTCGACCCGGAGGACGCCCGATGACCGCACCGATGTCCGAGGCCGCGCAGCGGGACCTGCGGGAGGCCGGCTGGCAGCCGGGCCGCCGACTGGAGGCGGAGACCGCGGAGGCCATCCGGCAGACCTGCGAGCACGTCGGTCGGCAGGGGCAACGGCACGAGCCCTTCCCCGCGGCCGTGGCCGCACTGAACGAGTTCGGCGGGATCACCGCCGCCACCGACCGCCCCGGCGTCGCCGTCGCCCCGCAGCCCTTCGTGATCGATCCGACGTTGGCCGCCGCCAGTACCGAGACCCTCGCCGACGTCGCATCCGTGCTCGGCGTACGGCTGTTCCCGCTGGGGCTGCACGGCGAGTTGGAGGCCCTGCTCGCGATCGACGAGCGCGGCCGGGTGTTCGCCGTGGACGACACCGGCGAATGGTTCCTGGGCGACTCCATCCACTCCGCACTCGACGGGCTGCTCACCGGGCAGGCCCCGCTCCGGGTGCACGACGACGGCAGCCTCGGTCCCGGTCGCCGGTGAGCGAACCGGACGAGGTCGAGCTGCTGCCGAGCGGCTGGCCGACGACCCGGCGGCGCCTCACCGGGACCGTGCCCGAACGCGCGCTCGACACAGTTGCCCGGGCACTGGCCACTGCCCTCGTCGGCAGTCACCGGCACCTGCCGCCGTGGGCCGACGCCACCGGGACCGACGGCCGCTGGGAGGCCTCGGTACGGACGACGGCGCTGCTCGCCGAGCACGGCGTCACGGACGGGGACGTACTGGTGGCCGGCGCCCTGCTGCCCTGGTACCACCCCGATTTCGAGCCGGCGGGCTCCCGGTGGCGGGCCGCCGACCAGCGCCACGAACTCGCCGTGCTGGTCCCCGACGGCTTCGGCGGCGTATCGGACTGGGCGACGGCGCTGGTCGCCGTCACCATCTCCGCGGCGGACTGGTCAACGGCCGGACCGACCGCAGGCTCCGCCGCGCGCTGGCTGGCCGGCCAACCCACGGAGATCCGGGCGCTGGCCGTCGCGGGTCATCTCGTCGGTGGCGGCTCGACCGTCCGCGCCGCCGCCATGGACGCCGTCACCGCCGGTCTGCCGGAGGCGATGCGGGTCGAGGCGCTACGCCGGGTCGCTCCGGACGATGTGGCGTCGACGCCGGCGGGATCGGACGCGGTAGCTGTGCAGACGACCGGTCTGGAGCCGTCGGGTGCGCGGTCCACGGGCCCGGAGCCGGCGGGCGCGGCACAGGCCGGTGCGCAGCCTGCGGGCACCGAGCCGGCGGGTGTGGGGCCGGAGGGGACGGGAACCGCCGACGCGGATGCAGCGGGCGCGGAGCCACAGCCGGTGCTCGATCCGGGAACCGCGCGCATCCTCGCCACCCGGGCCTCGCAGGGCCGTGGCTCCGTCGGGCGTACCGAGGAACCCGCCATCGGCCTCTGTTACGTGCTGGCCGAGGCGCAGTCGGTGGGGCCGCTCATCGCCTCGGAGTCGGATCCGCCGCCGCCGTTGCCCCCGCGGGTGGAGTTCGGCTCCACGGCCCCGCCGCGGAGCGAGTCCTACTCCCGCTCGGGGTGGCTGGTCGACCGTCTCACCGGCGTCGTGACAGGGAAGTCCCTGCCGGTGGGGGACAAGGCAGACCCACGCCGTCTGCCGCTCCCGCCCGGCTGGTCCAGGGAACCACGTATGTCCATCATGGACAGTGTTGGTGGCGCCTCCGGCGCCTGGATGAGCTGGCGCGGCGGCGTACAGATCCTCACCACGATCCTGCAGTCGTGGACGGAGCAGAAGGACCACGGCTCCTGGGTGCGCCTCGTGTGGGCCTGGCGCGTCGGCGCCGAGTCCGTCGCGTTGCTCGACCGGGCGAAGGAACGGGACGCGGACGTCCGCACCGCCGTACTCCTGCTGGCGGAGGGACCCGTCGACGAGTACCCGCTGGTGGCCGTCACCAGGTCCGGCCGGCACCGGTCGCCGATCGTGACCGGCCTGTCCGCCGAGGCCGAGATGCTCGCCTTCCAGGCGGTCAGGTTCCCGAGCACGCGGCCGTCGCCGCCTCCCGCACCGCCCGTGTCTCCGGAGCCCCGTGTGTCTCCCGCGCCGCCCGTACCGGATCCGGTGCTGTCTCCCCTGCCGCCGGATCGTCGCGAGTCCGTGCCGCCGCCCGCACCGCCGTCGCCGGACCGTCGCGAGTCGATGCCGGACAACGCCGCCCCGCGACTCGGCCCGTACGTCGGCGCTCCGCCGCCACCGCCGGCCAGGATGAAAAATGACCCGTCCCGGATCCCCGCCTGGCAGCTGAACAGCACCTATCCACCGCCGCCCCCGCCACGCGAGGGCAGCCGACCGGCGCCGCCGATCGACGTACCTCCGTCGCCCCCGCCCTGGGACCACGAACCACCGCCAGCGCCGCCCTGGGACCACCGACCGCCGACGCCGCCACCATGGCGTTCTCCGAACGACGTCTGGCGGAACCCGGTGATTCACCCCTGGGGAGCGAGCGAACTCGGCGGGGCGCCGGGGTCTGCGCCCGGAGGCGGTGCGCCGGACGACAGCCTTCCGCCTTCGTCCTCGACTTTGGGCCGCAGCCAGTCGGCATCGTTGTCGCTGCCTCCGTCGGTCCACGAACCGGTGCGACCGACCGCACCGGACCCCGGATGCCCCCCGCCCACGGACGACCGACTGTTCCAGTTCAACTCGGGCGGCGGAGGGTTCCTCCCGTCATACCCCGACTCGCCGTGGGACCCGCGTGACGACCCGTTCGCGCCAGTGGATCCGTTGCCGCACTACCTGTTGTTCCCGGAGGATCCGTACCACCTGACGCCAGGTCCGCCCGTCACGCCGTACACGCCCTACCAGCCGTACCCGCCGATGTACAGCCCGTACCCGCAGCTCTCGCCGTACGACCCGTACGCCACGCTGCCCGACCGGAACCGTACGGTCCCGCCGCCGGACCGAACCGCACTCCCGGCCCACGAGTCAACCTCGGCACGGGGGTCGTTCTCGTCCACCGGCGGACCACCCGGGGTGCTGATCTCGGGGCCGGACCGGATCGACCACCTGTCC
>JBAUUM010000382.1:0-5558 GCA_049582705.1 Actinocatenispora sp. | reverse complement strand
CGCCGTACTGGTCACGACCGTCCTGGTCGGCGGTGTCGTGGCGACCGGCGCGTTGTCCGGGCGACCCCCGTCGGAGGCGGTGGGCACCGGATCGGCCGACGAGCGCGCGGAGCCCGCACGGGCGGCCCGACCGCCGTCGGAGAGCCTGTCCGGCACGTCGCCGAGCCCGCGGGAGACGCCCAGCCACAGCGCCAGCCCGAGCCCGAGTGCCAGCGCCTCGCCCACCGCCACGCCGGAGGCGGGTCCGCAGACCGCACAGCCGCTCCAGAACCACCACGGCGTACTGCCGGCCTGCCGGGTGCACTGGACGGTCAGCTCGGACTGGGGCGACGGCTTCGTCGCGCAGATCACCCTGGACAGCCAGGACGTGCTCGGCAACTGGGCGTTGAGCTTCGTGTTCCCGGGCGACCAGCGGATCAGCCGCGGCTGGAACGCGCAGTTCGTCCAGCAGGACCAGGCGGTGGTGGCCACCGGCACGGGCGGCGACCACGAGGTGTCACTGGGTCTGACGGCGAGCTACCACGGCGCCAACAAGACGCCGTCCGGCTTCGCCCTCGACGGCACGAGCTGCGCCGCAGGCTGAGTTCAGCGGCTGGCGTCGTCCAGTTGGAGCAGCCACCGACGCCCCGGCGGCAGGTGGGACAGGCCGGTCAGGAAGACCGTGGCGCAGGCGGTGGACAGTACGCCGCCGGCCGTGTCCGGCACGTAGTGCACGCCCAGGTAGAACCGGGACGCCGCGACGGCCAGGATGAACACGGCACCGGTGATCGCCACGGCCCGGCGGGCGGCCACCGGCGCCAGGATCAGCGCGCACACGACGATCGCGGTGGCCGCGGTCGTGTGCCCGCTGGGGAAGCTGCCGCTGTCCGGCGTCTCCACCCACAGGGACCGGGGCGGCCGGTGCTCGTCGACCAGCGCCTTGGCCACGTAGGTGACACCGGTGGAGCCGATCAGTACGCAGAGGACCCGCAGGGCCTGGCCGCGTCGGCGGGTGAGGTAGAGCACGACGGGGATGACGAAGCCGAGCGCCGCCCACAGTTCGGGGGTGGCGATCAGTGTGAAGAGCTGCGCCACTACCGTGAACAACCCGTTGCGCAGATGCGACACGGCCCGCAGTACACCGGTGTCGGCCGCGGTCACCGGCCCGGTGCTGACCAGGAATCCGAGCAGCAGCAGCGCGACTCCGAGTGCCAGCCCGGCGCCGAGTTGTCGCACGCCGGTGCGGGAACTCCGACCGTACGTGCCGCTGGTCTCGGGGGGCTGGCTGCGGTCCTGGACGACCGCCGACTGTCCGGAGTACACGGGATGAACTGTACGTGAACGGCTGCGGCGCCCCCGGCGTTCATTCCGGCCTGGGGGAACGTGCCGTGGCCCGGTCCCGTCCGATGTTGATCTCACCGTAAAACAGGAGCATGCCGACCGATCATGCGCAAGTGTGAGAAATCAACTCCAAAAATCAAACTACTAATTCGACCATCTTTGTAGACTTAGGTTAGGGTCGGCGGATGGACGCGTTCTGGCTCCTCGTCGTAGCGGGTGCGCTGGTCGGCGTCTCGGTCGGATTGACCGGGATGGGCGGTGGCGCGCTGATGACACCGATCCTGGTGCTGCTGTTCGGTGTCAGCCCCACCGCCGCGGTCGGCAGCGACCTGCTCGCCTCGGTGGCCATGAAACCGGTCGGCGCGCTGGTGCACCAACGGGCCGGCACCGTGCGCTGGAACCTCGTCCGCTGGCTCGTGCCCACCGCCGTGCCCGCCGCCTTCGCCGGCGTCTTCGTGCTGCACCTGCTCGGCAGCGCCGAGGTGCTCGAACACCGGGTCGAGCTGGCCATCGGCGGCGCCCTGCTGCTCGCCGTCGCGGGCACGATCGTCCGGGCGGTACTGGACCGGCGTGCCGGCGACCAGGCGGACACCTCGGACGTGCGGGTGCGGCCGGTGCCCACCCTGCTCATCGGCGTCGTCGGCGGCCTGCTGGTCGGCATGACCTCGGTGGGATCCGGCTCGCTGATCACCGTGCTGCTGATGCTGGTCTACCCGCGGCTGCGCGCCAGGGACCTGGTCGGTACCAACCTGGTGCAGGCCATCCCGCTGGTCGCCGCCGCCGCGCTGGGACACCTGCTGGTCGGCGACGTACGGCTCGGGCTGACCGGGCCGCTGCTGCTCGGCGCGATCCCGGCCATCTACGTCGGCGCCAAGCTCGCCGTACGGGTGCCGGGCGCGGCCCTCAAGTGGATCCTCGCCGTCCTGCTCCTCGGCTCCGGTCTCAAGCTCTGGGGCGTACCGACCGACTGGGTGCTGGTGTCCTGCGCCGGGCTGATCGTCGCGGCGGTGCTGTTCACGCTCTGGTCCCGGTACGCCGCCCGGTCCCGCACCGACCAGTTGCGGCGCTCGGTGCCGGAACTCTCCACCGAGAACTGACGGCCCGTCACGGATCAGCGGTCGAGGACCTCGTCGACCTCCGCGAGGATCGCCAGTACGTGCTCGGAGCCGCCGTTGCCGTCCGCGCGCAGCGCTGCGGTCGCCCGGTCCACGACCGCGACGATGGCCTGCTGCTCGGCCTCCCGAGCCTGCGCCGCCTGGGTCTGCTCGGCCAGTTGCTGGCTCTTCAGCCACAGCTCCACGAACACGGAGACCTTCGCCCGCAGTACCCACGGGTCGAACGGCTTGGTGATGTAGTCGACCGCGCCGGCCGCGTAGCCCCGGAAGGCGAGGTGCGCGTCGCGGTCCACCGCGGTCAGGAAGATGATCGGCACATGCCGGGTGCGCTCACGCTGCTTGATGTGCCCGGCGGTCTCGAAGCCGTCCATCCCGGGCATCTGCGCGTCCAGCAGGATCACCGCGAAATCCTCGCTGAGCAGCCGCTTGAGCGCCTCCTCGCCACTGGATACGGCGATCGGATCGACCGGCATGCCCTGCAGGATCGCCTCCAGGGCGACCAGATTCTCCCGCCGGTCGTCGACCATGAGTACCCGTGCCCGACGCGGTGCGCTCATTCTTTGTGTTCCTTCCTTTCGTTACAACGTCGGGCGCGGCCGGCGAATCGTTACTCTCCGCTCGGCGGTGTACCGGGCACCCACGACGCCATCAGGTCCAGCAACTCGTCCAGGTCCACGGGCTTGGCGATGTAGTCCGAGGCCCCGGCCTCCAGGCTCTTGTCCCGATCGCCGGGCATCGCCTTGGCGGTCAGGAACACGATCGGAAGGTCGGCGAACATCGGTACCTCGCGGATCGCCCGGGTGGTCTCGTACCCGTCCATCTCCGGCATCATCGCGTCCATCAGCACGATATCCACCGGGCCCTCGTCGGTCAGCCGCCGGACTCCGTCCGCGCCGTTGTCCGCGTAGACCACCGTCATGCCGTGCATCTCCAGGGCGCTGGACAACGCGTACACGTTGCGGATGTCGTCGTCGACGATCAGCACCCGGACACCGGCCAGGTCCGGTACGGAGTCCCGGTCCACCCGCTGGTCGGCGTCGCGCGCGGGCCGCTCCACCCCACCTGCCACTCCTGACTCCGGTGCCGGCGCCATGATCGGAACCAGCGCACGGGTGGCCTCCTCGGCGGAGGCCGGCTTCCACGGCTCGGACGGCCGGGCCGACAACGCGGCGGCCGTCTCGGGCGGCAGGACCGCCGGAATGGTCAGGGTGAACGTGCTTCCCTCGCCCGGCTCGCTGCCGACGGTGATCATACCGCCGAGCAACTTGGCCGCCTCACGGCTGATCGACAGTCCCAGACCGGTGCCACCGTACCGACGGCTGGTCGTGCCGTCCGCCTGCTGGAACGCGTCGAAGATGAGCTGCAGCTTGTCCTCCGGGATGCCGATGCCGGTGTCCTTCACCGCGAAGGACACCGTGTCCCCGGCGTCGTCCAGGGAGGGCACGCCGAACACGGTCTCCGGCGGCGTCGGCTCCACCGTCAGCGACACCCGGCCACCCGGGTCGGTGAACTTCACCGCGTTGGACAGCAGGTTGCGCAGGATCTGCTGGAGCCGCTGGGCGTCGGTGATCAGCCGGTCCGGTACGCCCTCGGCCACCGTCACGTCCAGCTCCAGACCCTTCTCCTGGACCTGCGGCAGGAACGCCTGCCGTACGTAGCCGGTGACCTCGCTGACCGGCACCTCCGCCGGCTGCACGTCCATCCGGCCCGCCTCCACTTTGGACAGGTCCAGGATGTCGTTGATGAGCACCAGAAGCTCCGAGCCGGAACTGTGGATGGTGCGGGCGAACTCGGTCTGCTTCTCCGACAGGTTGCGTTCCGGGTTGTCGGCGAGCATCCGGGCCAGCAGGAGCAGGCTGTTGAGCGGCGTACGCAGCTCGTGGCTCATGTTCGCCAGGAACTCGCTCTTGTACTGGCTGGCCCGCGCGAGCTGCTGCGCCTTCTCCTCCAGTCCCAGCCGGGCCATCTCGATCTCGCGGTTCTTCACCTCGATGTTCTGCTTCTGCTCGGCCAGCGCGGTCGCCTTCTCCTCCAGCTCCGCGTTGGTGCGCTGAAGCTCCGCCGACTGGTCCTGCATCTCGCGGGCCAGCCGCTGGCTCTGCGACAGCAGTTCCTCGGTACGCCGGTTGGCCAGGATCGTGTTGAGCGCGATCGCGATCGTGGTCACCAACTTGTCGAGGAACAGGATGTGCAGTTCGGAGAAGGTGCCGAAGGAGGCGAACTCGATGACGCCGAGCGACTCGCCCTCGAAGATGACCGGCAGCACCACCACGTCCGACGGCGGCGCGGTGCCCAGCCCGGACCGGACCGTGAGGTAGCCCTCCGGGGTGCCGGTGATCCTGATGGCACGCCGGGAGAGTACGGCCTGGCCGACCAGACCCTCGCCGGGCGCGAAGACCACCTCGGTGCCGGGCGTGACGTACCCGTACGAGGAGGTCAGCCGCAGCCGGGCGGTGCCGTCCGCGGCGAGGTCGTGCAGGAAGAACGCGCCGACCTGCGCGTTGACCAGTGGGGTGACCTCGTTCATGATCATCCGGCAGACCTCGGTGATCTCCCGCTGGCCCTGCAGCAGCGCGCTGACCCGGGCCAGGTTGGAGTTCATCCAGTCCTGCTCCGCGTTCTTCTTCGTCGTGTCCCGGAGCGTGACGATCATCTGGTTGATGTTGTCCTTCAGCTCCGCGACCTCACCCATGGCGGCGACGGCCACGGTGCGGGTCAGGTCGCCCCGGGTCACGGCCGTGGACACGTCGGCGATGGCCCGCAGCTGGCTGGTCAACGTGGACGCCAGCTGGTTCACGTTCTCGGTCAGGTCCTGCCAGGTGCCGGACACGCCCTTGACGTGCGCCTGACCGCCCAGCTTGCCCTCCGTACCGACCTCGCGGGCGACACGTGTGACCTCGTCGGCGAACGACGACAGCTGGTCCACCATCGTGTTGACCGTGTTCTTGAGCTGCAGGATCTCGCCCTGCGCGTCCACCGTGATCTTCTGCGACAGATCACCCCGCGCCACCGCCGTCGCCACCGAGGCGATGTTCCGCACCTGCGAGGTCAGGTTCGACCCCATCGAGTTCACGTTGTCGGTGAGGTCCTGCCACGTCCCGGAGACGCCGCTGACCCGCGCCT
>JBAUUM010000381.1:0-1558 GCA_049582705.1 Actinocatenispora sp. | reverse complement strand
CGCCCGGACCGACCGCGCCCGGACCGACCGCGCCCGGACCGACCGCGCCCGGACCGAACGGTTCCGGAACCAACGGACCAGCGCCCAACGGACCAGCGTCGGCCGAGACCGGACCGAAGGGGACAGCGCCGAACGGGACCGTACCGAGCGGGTCCGGGGCGAACGGCGCCGGTTCGAACGGGTCGAACGGCTCGGCACCGGCCGGCCGGCGGGTACCGGGTGGCCAGCGCGGGCCGGTGACCCGGCGCAGACGGGAGGCGTTGACCGACCAGCGGCTGCTCGACTCGCACGAGGCCGCCGACTGGGTGCACACCGACCCGTGGCGGGTACTGCGGATCCAGTCCGAGTTCGTCGAGGGCTTCGGCGCGCTGGCGGAGCTGGGTCAGGCGGTCAGCGTGTTCGGTTCGGCGCGGACCAAGCCGGACAGTGCCGAGTACCGGATGGCCGAACGGCTGGCGGAGGCGCTGGTCGACGCCGGGTACGCGGTGATCACCGGCGGCGGCCCCGGCGTCATGGAGGCGGCGAACAAGGGCGCCAGCCAGGCCGGCGGTACGGCGGTGGGGCTGGGCATCGAGCTGCCGTTCGAGCAGGGCCTCAACGAGTGGGTGGACCTGGGCATCAACTTCCGGTACTTCTTCGTCCGCAAGACGATGTTCGTCAAGTACTCGCGGGCGTTCTGCGTACTGCCCGGCGGGTTCGGCACCCTGGACGAGCTGTTCGAGGCGCTGACGCTGGTGCAGACGAAGCGGGTGACCCGCTTCCCGGTGGTACTGCTGGGGACCTGGTACTGGAAGGGCCTGGTGGCCTGGCTGCGCGAGACGATGCTGCCCGCCGGCAAGATCAACCCGGCGGACCTGGATCTGATCTTCCTGACCGACGACATCGACGAGGCGGTCGCGCACGTGGTGGCGTCGGACGCCGCGCTGTCCGAACGGCAGGCGGCCGTGGAACGTTCGGCCGGCGAGCCGCCGGTGGAGGGCTGACATGGCGTCGGTGGGAGTGTTCTGTGGTTCGGCGACCGTCGTGGACGGTCGTTTCCTCGACCTCGCCGGCGAGGTCGGCGGGTCGCTGGCGAAGCGCGGTCACACGGTGGTCTCGGGTGGCGGCCGGGTCGGCATGATGGGCACGCTGACCAGCGCGGCGCGCGCGGCCGGTGGCCGTACCGTCGGGGTGATCCCGCAGGTGCTGTACGGCCTGGAGGTCGGCGACACCGACTCCGACGAGCTGATCGTGACGGCTGACATGGCGGAACGTAAGAACCTGATGGTGGCCAAGTCGGACGCGTTCCTGGCCCTGCCGGGCGGGATCGGCACCATGGACGAGCTGTTCGAGGTGTGGACCACGGCCGCGCTGGGCCTGCACGCGAAACCGTTGGTACTGCTCTCCCCGGACGACTTCTACGCGGCACTGGTGTCCTATGTGGAAACTCTGGTGGCACACCGGTTCCTGAGCGCCGAGGCGTCCGAGCTGCTGCACGTGGTGCACAACGTTCCGGAGGCCCTGGACCACATCGAGGCCGCGCTCGCCTGACGCTGGGGTCCGGAGCTTTGTCGTCTGG
>JBAUUM010000380.1:0-2490 GCA_049582705.1 Actinocatenispora sp. | reverse complement strand
GACGTGGTCGGTGCCGGCCGCCTGGGCATCGAGCACGCCGGCACCTCGACGGTCGGTGCCGGCCGCCTCGGTACGGACCGTCGAGGTGCGGGTCAGGGCATGGGCAGGTGCTCGACCAGGATGCGTTCGGCGACCGTCGCCGGTGACGGCAGCTCGCCGCGCTCGGCGAGGCCCACGAAATGCTCCCGCTCCGGGAAGTACACGCCGTCGGAGTCGCGCAGTACGGCCTGCATGTCGGTGTCGATCACGCCCGGACTGACGTTGGCGACCACCACCCGGGGCTCGTCGGCGTACTGCTCGGCGACCGCGTCGAAGAACATCTCGCCGCCCGCCTTGGTGGCGCAGTAGGTGGCCCAGCCGCCGATCACCCGCCGCGCCGCGCCCGACGAGATGAACAGGATCCGCACCGGCCGGTTGCAGCCGGCCGCGGCCAGGAACGCGTCGGTCAGCAGCATCGGGGCGATCAGATTGACCCTGACGGTACTGGCGACGCGCCGCGCGTCGAGGGTGCCGACGGCGCCGACCGGCTCGACCGAGCCGGCGTTGTGGATCAGTACCGCGGGTTCGGTCTCGTCCTCGCCCAGGAACTCCGCGAACGCCTCGCTGTCGACGGCGGGTTCCGCGGCGGCCAGGTCGACGGCCCACAGCCCCACCCGGTCGGGTTCGGCGTTGGCGAGCCGGCGCTGTGCCGCGCTGAACGTGCGTCCCAACGCGAGAATGCGGTGGCCGCGCCGGTCGAGGCCGTCGAACAACGCCTCACCCAGACCGCGGGACACCCCGGTCAGTACGGTGGCCGTCATGGGCGCCTCCTCGTGAGTACCTGACCAGCCGCATGCTACGAGCTGGCGTGCCGCCGCCGCAGGCCGCTGTCCCGCGGCGTACGGGAGGCGCCGGCGCCCATGGCAGGATTCGGCAGGACGGTAGGCAAGGGTGACAGGGAGGTCACGGATGGCTGGCGAGATCCGCGCGGTCGGTGTGGTCGGGCTCGGCACGATGGGTGCCGGCATCGTCGAGGTGTTCGCGCGCAACGGGCTGCCGGTGACCGCGCTGGAGATCGACGACGCGGCGTTGGAGCGTGGCCGGGCGACGCTGCGTTCCTCGACCGACCGGGCCGTCTCCCGGGGCAAGCTGACCGCCGAGCAGGCCGAGGAGATCCTGTCCCGGGTCAGTTTCAGCACCAGCTACCCGGACCTGGCGGGTGCGGACCTGGTGGTGGAGGCCGCACCGGAGCGGATGGGCATCAAGCGGCAGATCTTCACCGAGCTGGACCGGGTCTGCCCGGCGCACACGATCCTCGCCACCAACACCAGTTCGCTGTCGGTCACCGAGATCGGCCACCACACGGCCCGCCCCGACCGGGTACTGGGCATGCACTTCTTCAACCCCGCCCCGATCATGAAGCTGGTCGAGGTGATCAGCACGGTCAGCACCGATCCGGACGTCACGGCCACCGTCACCGGCCTGGCCCGCAGCCTGGGCAAGACGCCGGTCAGCGTCACCGACCGGGCCGGCTTCGTCGCCAACTACCTGCTGCTCGGCTACCTGAACCAGGCCGCCTGGCTGCTCCAGGACCGCTACGTCGAGCGCGCCGAACTGGACGAGGCGATGCGGCTCGGCGCCGGGCTGCCGATGGGTCCGCTGACCCTGATGGACCTCATCGGGATCGACACGATCGTCGAGATCCTGGACACCATCCACGCGTACGGCGGCGGGAGCCGGCGGCACGCGACGGCACCGCTGCTGCGCCAGCTGACCGCGGCCGGCATGCTCGGCCGCAAGACGGGCGAGGGCTTCTACCGGTACCAGAAGCCGGGCTCGGGCAAACTCGCCGAGGGAGAGGCCGCTCCGGCGGCGACCGCCGGCGCGGCACCCCGGGCGGTGGCCGTGTTCGGCGACCCGGCCGCGGTCGAGGCGTTCGAGCAGGCCGGGATCCGCGTCGCGGTCCTGTCCGAGGACGACCCTTCCGTACCGTCCGATGTGGACCTCGTGGTGTGCGGTGAGCGGACGCCGGTGGAGGTTTTCGGCGCGCTGGGCAAGTCCGCGCCGGCCGGTGCGGTGCTGGCGGTCGACTCGTCCACCGCCTCGGTGGTGGAGCGGGGCATGGCCAGCGGGGTGCCGGAGCGGGTGGTCGGATTCCATCTGGTGGGCCAGTTCGTGGAGATCGTGCGCTCGGTGCGGACCGCGGACGACGCGGTGGCGGCCGGTCGGGCCGCGGCAGCCGCGCTGGGTCGCACCGCGGCGGTGGTCGGGGAGCGGGCCGGCCTGGTGGTCGACGCCCTGCTCGTGCCGTACCTGAACGACGCGGTCGGGATGCTGGCCGCCGGCTACGCCGACGCGGACGGCATCGACGCCGCGATGACCCTCGGCTGCGGCTATCCCGAGGGGCCCATCGCGCTGGCCGACCGGCTCGGACCGGCCCGGGTACTGCACACCGCCGCCGCCCTGCACCGCGAGTCCGGGGAGCCCGGCGTGGCGCCGGCGCCGCTGCTG